>PTKJ01000044.1 GCA_002937675.1 Alphaproteobacteria bacterium MarineAlpha9_Bin1
TCTTTACAAAATGTCTATACTGAAAATAATAATTTAAATGAGAAGAATGGAAAACAAAAAAATATAGTCTTAATAAACACTGAAAACTCTGATCAAGATGAAAAAATAAGTAATGGTAAACTAAAAGACGAAGTCTCACTGGAAAAAAAAGTAGAGGCCAAAACGACCAAAAAAAGTACTGAGCCCGACACTAAAAAGTAGATTGCAGGTTAACAACCATAATAAACAAAATATTTTATATTTTAAAACTAATTTATAGCTCACTCCATAATTTATCTAATTTATCTCTTGTTTCTGAAAAATCTTTGTACAATGTACCTGTCAATTTTATTCCTTGCGGTAATCTAACGGTAAGAGGATTTACTTGCCTGCTCCTAAAAATAATCTCATAATGAAGATGTGGCCCCGTAGATCTACCTGTACTACCTACGTAACCTATAATATCTCCCTGTTTGACTCTTTTTCTTAATTTAAGAAATTTTGCAAATCTTGCTAAGTGAGCATAAGCGGTCTTATAATCGGAATTATGGCGAATAAGTATATATTTTCCGTAACCTCCATTGCTTCCTACAAATTCTATAACTCCATCTCCTGCCGCATAAACAGGAGCATTTCTATGAGCTCCAAAATCTACTCCTCTATGCATCTTAGTATAACCTAATATGGGATGTTTTCTTTTACCAAATCCTGATGTTAACCTGGCGCCATCTATCGGTGTACGCATCAAGGCCTTTCTTACACTGTGTCCTTCGGAATCAAAATAATCAGAAATTCCATTATATTTATCATCAAATCTATATAGAGTTATTCTTTCTCCCCCTAAAATTAAAACGGCCCTTAGTACCGTTCCACTATCTACTGATTCTTCCTCAGAAATATATCTTTTCTCGTATATTACTTCGAAAGCATCTCCTTTCTTCACTTCTCTTTGAAAATCAACATCGAATGAAAAAATCTTCACTAGCTGCATCAATACCGGTATAGGCATTCCTACATCTTTTGCAGCCATATATAAGCTATTATCAATTTCTCCTAAATTTTTGTGGTATTTAGTAAAAGTATTTTTTTTATACCTATTAATTTTATATTTTTCTTTCAGGTAAAAAATTTCTATTGAACGGATTTTATCCAACGAAATAATGAGCCCCAATAATTCCTCAGGATCTTCATTGTTTAGCGCTATTTTAACTTCTTGTCCTACATGAAAATTTTTAGGATTGTAGATGGTTTTTAACGTTTTAATAAATCCTATTGTATCTCTCTCAGGGATATTAACCTTAGAGAATAAGTGAGAAAGGGTTTGTCCACTTTTAAAAGTAAAATTTAAAACCCTATAATCTTTTCCTGCTAGCAAACTCTTCTCATGCCATTTTATTTCTTCTTTTCTATCAATTTTTGCTATTTGAATTTTCATTTCTAACAGAATAGAAATAGCTTCTTTCTTGGACATTTTATCAGCTTTATATCTGTTATCTTTTAATAATTTAACTAAGAAACCTTTGTTCTTTGTTTGACCAACATAAAATCCTTTCATAGATTGCTTGTCTTTCCCAAGAGCTACTATAAAATCACTACCCGATTTAATAAAATTTGGATCTGTAACCTTTTCTAAAGATTCTATTGCTTTTTTTATCGTTTTTTTCTTTTCACCCAAGGCATATAGCCTAGCCAGCAACGAGTCACCTCGTAATATTTTTCCTTCTACTAGGTTAGTCGACAAATAAAAATCTTCTAAATCGTCTTTATCCACTATCTCCTCTAATTTTCTACCTATCTCTTCTGTTTCAATACTCTTCTCTCTGAACTTAATTTCATCCTTTTCCCTAATAACTACGTCTAATTTTTCTTGTAATATTTCTGCATATTTAAGACTGGCAACTAAGGCCCTAGCTGATTGCAGAGATTCTTTTTTAGCTAAAAATTTTCCCCTACCAATAGAAGTGACTAATATTGATAATCTACTAGTAATTCCAAATGCAAAAGCCCTTATTCTAAGGTCTTTTGGAAAAATGATCTTGGAACCTATTTTTATTTTTCTAGGATCATAAACGGTTGCTATAGCATTAACTGCTTCTCTAGCCTCCTTTTTAGTCCACCCTGAGTCCTTTAACTGTCCTAAAATTGTATCTCCTTTAGATAAATCGTATTCCTTCAACAATTTGCCATCTTCATCTTCAGTTATTTCCGTAGGTTCAGTACCTACTCTAAAAATTTTAAATGCATCTTTTCTGACTAAAAATTTTTCTCCTGACATTATTATTTCTAGTTTCTCAAGAAACACACCATCTTCACCAGAAAAATAATACATGGTAATTTTGTCATCGGGTTTTAATTTTTTGAGATTCTTTACAGAGGAAAAAGCAACAATAATACTATGAACTTCGTCTAAATCTGCGCCATAATAAGACAATATTTTTGTTAAATTATCTCCCTTTTTGACTTTTATAAAATATTTTCCTGGTTTAGGCCTAAAATTTTCCATATTAAATATTGCTTCAATTCTATCCATAACCATGGAGTCGGAAATTCTTATAGAATTCACTCTCTTCTTTTCCTTCCAAGCTAATACAGTAATATTTCTTTTAAGTGGAACCGATACTACCAAAATATTTTTTGTATTATGTTGAAAATAAAAATCAATCTTTTGCCCTATAGGAATTCGATGAAGATCTAACCTTCTTTTTAATGACTTAATAAAGATTTGTGCTTCGGAATAATTGATTTTCATTTTGGAGAATATTTGAAAAAAATTATCTCCCTTTTCCATTTTAATTTCAACATGGTCAAAATTATTTTCAGCTAATAAATTGCCTCCAATAAAAAGACTTAATACAAAAGCTGATATAAATGAAAAATATCTAAAATTTATATACAAATTATTTTCCCAACATCACGAAAAAGTTTTTATATTATAATACTCAACTAAGTCAATTGATTAATCATAGAACTTATTGATTTTTCAAGTGCACTCCTCATTGGTCCTGAATTTGCACTATGACCTCCTTCTTCTACCATTTCAACTACACTTTCTTTCCATACTGAAGATAAGGATTGTGCCATTATAGGCGGACATAAAAGATCATATCTTCCTTGCACGATATATCCAGGTATTCCTTTTAGATATTTGGCATTTTCTAACAACTCGTTTGTTTTTAAAAAAAAATTATTTTTAATATAGTGCCATTCAAAATAAGGGGTATTTGGACCGGATTTAATATCATTACAATTATAGTTTTCTAAGGATGTGATAAATTTTTCTTCTGTCTGTAAAACTGATAAAGAAGTCTCATAATCAGACCAAGCTTTTGCAGCAGGTAAATAAATGGAAGGATTTGTACTTTCCAACCTTTTTCCAAATGCTAACAAAGGATTAATACGTTCAATATCTGGCAAAAGATTTATCCATTTTTCCCATAAATCAGGTCTAAATTTTTGAGCAGCTTTAGTAAATGCCCATTCTATTTCCGATTGAGTGCCTAAGAAAACAGATCTAATTATTAGTCCTTTAACTCTGTCTGGAAAGTTTTCAGAGTATGCCAAACCTAAAGTTGAACCCCAACTCCCTCCTACTATTATCCATTTATTAATATTTAATTTTTTTCTTATTAGCTCTATATCAGCGATTAAATGCTTTGTAGTGTTAGAAATTAGGCTGCTTTTGGGTTTAGATCTGCCTGCTCCTCTTTGATCTAATAAAATCAATCTAATATTATTTTGTTTAAAGAGTAGTCTGTGACCATGTTGACAACCGCTTCCTGGCCCACCATGCAAAAATAGGATTGGAAGTCCATCTGGGCAACCCAGTTGTTCAAAAAAAATCCTATGGTTATCTCCTACTTTTAAGTATTCACTTTCATAAGATTTTGGGTAATTTTTATCTTGTATCATTGACATATATTTTTCCTGCTTGCAAAAACATGGAAGTTCTTGTAAAGAGTGTAGGATTAGTAAAATGATTTTATATAAATTAAGTTATTTGGAAAGTAGTTTTATGAAAAAAGACATACATCCTAACTACCATGAGGTTACCGTAGTAATGACAGATGGGGAAGAGTTTAAAACTCGATCTACTTATGGGAAAGCTGGGGATAAAATCAAGCTTGATGTGGATTCAAAATCACACCCAGCCTGGACAGGTGGCCCAACTTTAGTTAGAGAAAAAGTAGGACAAGTAGCTAAGTTTAATAAACGTTTTTCTGGACTTAAGATCTAAAACAAACTTCTAAGCACCAAAAATTTTTTTACATGCGTCCACAATATTTTTGGGTATGGGGGCAGTTTTGCTTTGATCATTTCTCTCAACATAGACATGTACAAAATGTCCTATAGCACAAAGGATGTCTAAATCCTTTTTAAAAACTCCTATTTCGTAAGTTATACTTGAATTTCCAATTTTTTTAATACTTATTCCTACATCAACTACTTCTGGATATTTAATTGATTTATAATAGCAACATCTGGTTTCAGGAGTAATTCCTATACAGTCAGAAGTAATAGGGTCAAATTCAGCATTTTTTATTAAAAAATAATTAACTACTGTATCAAACATGGAGTAATAAATAATATTATTAACATGACCATATATATCATTATCTCCCCATCTAGTAGAATATTCATGCCACCAGCAGTAGTCTTTCCTTGATCTTTCAGATGGAGGCCATTCTGTTATCATAAATTTCCCTGCAAAAATATAATTATTTAAAAAATTTATCAGCTAAAGTTTTAGCTTTTGTCTTTTCTTTAATTAATAATTCAACTCTAGTAATTTCATTTCTTAAATTGTTAACAAAGTCTCGTAGTTCGTCTATAGATAAATTATCCAAATTTTGTCCAATAGCTTGAGATTTTTTTAACCCTGGTTTTTCTTCATCTTCCATGAAAAATCTTCACCAAACATTTTATTTATATTAGTGACATCAAATATTATTCATTTATAAAGTAATTACAAAATAAAATTAAAACAAGGCATTAAAAATGAATATTAAGATTCCAAAAACAATGGATTGTGTTGATATTATAAAACCTGGAGGTCCAGAAAATTTAAGAATCACTACTATATCCGTTCCCAGTCCCAATAAAAATGAAGTATTAATAAAAGTATCTGCAGCTGGTGTAAATAGACCTGATATTATGCAAAGAGAGGGTAAATACCCTCCTCCAAAAGGGGCAAGCCATATTCCTGGACTTGAAGTATCTGGAACTATTATAAAAATTAATTCTAAATATTCAAAGTTTTCTTTAGGAGATAAAGTATGTGCATTAATTGCTGGCGGAGGATATGCAGGTTACTGTGTTGCCCCAGAAGCCCAAGTACTAAGAATACCTAGTGGCCTAACTATGTCAGAAGCCGCTGCCATACCTGAAACATTTTTTACCGTCTGGGCAAATTTATTCTACAATAAAATGCTGTCTCCAGGAGAAACAATATTAATCCATGGGGGCGCAAGTGGAATAGGAACAACTGCAGTACAATTAGCCATTAGTTTTGGAGCAAAAGTCTTTGTTACGGTAGGATCCGATGAAAAATGCAAGGCACTACATAAAATTGGCGCAAACAAAGCTATTAATTACAAAAAACAAGATTTTGTTAAAAATATCAAAAAATATACTAACGAAAAAGGTGTAGACGTAATTCTTGATATTATAGGAGCAGAATATTTTGATAAAAATCTCGATATTCTGTCTAAAAATGGAAGATTAATAATGCTGGCATTTCAAGGAGGATTCCAAAAAAACATAAACTTATTACCAATTTTACAAAAACATCTTATAGTAAGAGGATCTACTCTAAGACCCAGAACTGTGAAAGAAAAGGGATTAATCGCTAAAGAGCTTTATAATATAGTTTGGCCATTAATTGAAAAAAAATTAGTTAAGCCTATATTATATAAAACTTTTAGTATAAAAGATGTGAAAAAAGCTCATGAATTAATGGAATCTAGCCAACACATAGGAAAAATTATTTTACAAACTTAAAATTAATTTCAAACATTTTGAATAAAAAATTTAGGAGACCGATTATGCCCTTACCTTTAATGCCCAAAGCTACAACAGTTTGGCTAATAGAAAATACAACACTTAGTTTTACACAAATTGCAGAGTTTTGTGGTCTACACGTACTTGAAGTTCAAGGAATTGCAGATGAAGAGGTTGCAGTCGGTATAAAGGGGAAAAACCCTATAGCTAGCGGAGAGTTAACGAGTGAAAATATATCTGAGTGTGAAAATGATGTTTCTAAAAAATTAGAATTACAATTTACTAAAATTATTTCTTCATCACGCAAGAAAAGAAAAAGTCCCAGATATACGCCACTCTCTAGAAGACAAGACAGACCTAATGCTATATCATGGCTATTAAAATTTCATCCTGAATTGTCTGATTCTCAAATTTCTAAACTAATTGGAACTACAAAGTCTACTATTACCCAGATAAGAGAAAGATCTCATTGGAACATACAAAATGTGACGCAAAAAGATCCTATAATGCTGGGATTATGTTCACAAAATGACCTTGAATCGGTAGTGATTAAGGCAAGAAAGTCAGAAAGATGGCAAGACACTGCTTTAAAAGACGATAATGAGATATCTACAGGAATGAAATACGGGCTAATAAGTAAAGAAGACTATGAAAAAGAAATGGCTGAAACAATTGAACTTGAAGATGCCTCTGAACTTCTTAAGGGAATAATTGAAAAAGAAGATGATTAAAAATAAAAAAAATTATAAAAATGTTTAGCCAAGAATCTTTAAGTAAAATACTAGAATGTATTGGTAAGGCAAAAGTCTTAGTAATAGGTGATTTAATGCTAGACAATTATATAGTTGGAGATGTAGAGAGAATCTCTCCTGAGGCACCTATTCCAGTGATGAAAATAGAAAAAAAAATTTTTGTTCCTGGAGGAGCAGGTAATGTAGTCCGCAATCTAGACAGCCTAGGAGTGAAGACTCAGTTTATATCTTTGGTGGGACAAGACGAACCAGGAAGAAAACTAATAAAGATTTTAAGTTCATTGAAAAATATTTCATCAAATATCTTAATAGATAGACGCCGAAAGACATCAATAAAAACTAGGTATATAGTTAATAACCAACAACTTTTAAGAACAGACGAAGAGACTATTACAAAGTTGCCACAAGATATGGCAAAACAAATACTTCAGTATTTTTCTTCTGCAATTAAAAAAACAGATATTGTCATTGTATCGGATTATGGTAAGGGAGTATTTTTAGGAAATTTTTATAAACGATTAATTAAATGTGCATTAAGTTTAAACAAAAATGTAATCGTAGATCCTAAAAATAGTGATTTTTCTATCTATAAAGGAGCTTATTGTATAACCCCCAATATAAAAGAAGCTTATGCGGCAACAAGTATATTGGTTAAAGATAACTTTTCAGCAAAAAAATGTGGTCTTCAAATTATTGACAAAAATTGGTCTACAACTGTTCTTATTACGAGAGGAAGAGAAGGTTTATCAATAATAGACAAATATAATGGTTCTCACTACAAAGCAAATACTGAGGAAGTTTATGATGTATCCGGAGCAGGTGATACAGTGGTGGCATGTTTCTCTGCAGCTATTGCAGCTAACTTAGATATTAATACTGCTGCAAAATTTGCCAATTTAGCTGCAGGAGTAGTAGTAAAAAAATCAGGAACTGCCGCAGTAAACGCAAAGGAAATGTTTTCAGCAATTAAGCAAAAAAATAAAGTCAAATCTGATAACAAGCTTTTTGATAATAAAAGCATTAAAGAAATAATTTTAGAATGGAGGTCAAACAATTTTAATATAGGTTTTACAAATGGGTGTTTTGATCTTCTTCACTCTGGTCATATAGACACACTTAAAACAGCATCTGAAACCTGTGATAAACTTATTGTAGCAATTAATTCTGATCAATCAGTAAGAAAGATCAAAGGAGGGAAGAGGCCAATTCAAGATCAAACATCTAGAATAAAAATCATGACTGCACTTTCTATGGTAGATGCTGTAATTCTATTCAATGAAAGCACTCCTCTAAAACTAATCAAAATAGTAAAGCCAGACTTTTTAATTAAGGGGGCTGATTATAAAACTAGTGAAATAGTTGGAGCAAATATTATTAGCAAATGGGGTGGAAAAATTATAAGAACAAGGCTGATAAAAAACAAAAGTACTACAAGACTTATTAGAGATTTTAACAAAAGTTAAAGAAAAAAAATTACTCTGCATGAAACAATCTAAAAATAATTATGCACCAGGATTTAAATTATTAGTAATCTTGGTTTTCTTAATTGTGATTGGAATATTTGTTTATGTAATGTGGTATAACTCTGTTTCCAAGCGAGCCAATACTGCGTTATTAGACATAGTACACAACTTGTCTTCAAATAATATAGGATTAGAGTGGAAACATATTGATATATCCGGATTTCCTTTTAGGATCGAAATTAAGTTACACGATATTGATATTACTTATCTAAATTACATCTTTAATTTAAGAAATACTAGAGTTGTTCATCACCCTTGGAATCCAAATCATATATTAATAATTTCAGATAAAATCTTACTAGGTACTCAGGATAACTATACAAATTACAACGAAGGTAATTTAAGTAAATATAAATTCAATTATATATTAATAGAAAATGCAAAAGCTTCTTATAGTAAAAAGAATAATAATATAAGAATTTCTATCCAAATTGAAGAAGCTATTTTCAAACTTTACGAAGAACTTAAAGGAATGGAACATGTCAATGCATATCGGCTTGAAACCTCTGAAATACACTTTTTAAATCAAAGTAATGCTTCTGATGCAAAACTAGCCATCAAAATTAATAATTTAATTTTTCCAGAAAAAAGTTTTTTAAATGATCCAATAAACTTTATTACCTTAGAAGGTAATATTATTGATATTAAAAAAATAAAATTAAATAATTTCAACGAATGGCTTCAAACAGATGGAGGTCTTGATATAGAAAAATTATTCTTAAATATGAATAAAACCATAATTCGCGGCAACGGTTTTTTAGGAATTGACAAAAATTATAATTTAATAGGAACTTTTGTACTTAACTATAGCGGATTATCAAGAATATTTGAGAATCTTTATGAAAAGAGCATTATCTCTAAAACTACAAGTAAAGCATTATCTATCGCCTCGGATGCAACTGAAGTTTTGGCTGAATTTAATAATAAATCACCCGAAGTAAACTTGATGTTGCAAGATGGTTTTTTGTATATGTTTGGAATTCAGATAATAAAAATAGCTGACGTAAAAAACTTTTTTGATCTCTAATCCTGCTTAAGTGCAACTACGCCTTTTCTAATTAAACGCGTTTTATTAAATAGACTTTCCAGAGCTTCTTTATCTTCCCAACGAATAGATTTCTGAAGTGCCGTAAGATCTTCAATAAAACGTCCTAGCATTTCCAATACTGCTTCTTTGTTATCAATAAATATATCTCTCCACATCACTGGATCTGAACCTGCTATTCTTGTAAAATCTCTAAACCCTCCAGCCGCGTATTTTATTACTTCCGTTTTTAAATGATCTTCAAGTTCAGCAACAGTACCCACAATTGAATATGCAACTAAATGAGGAATATGAGAAGTAATAGCCAAAACTAAATCATGGTATTGAGCATCCATTTCTGCAACTTGCATTCCTGCAGATTCCCAAATTTTAGTGACCTTTTTTATTGCTTCTTTATCTGTATTTTTTGTGGGAGTTATTACACACCAATGTCCCTCAAATAAAGTTTCAAAACCCGCTTCAGGACCAGATTTCTCCGTTCCTGCTATAGGATGGGCTGGGACAAAATTTATATTCTCAGGCAATACAGAGGATAATTTATCTATCACACTTTGTTTAACTGATCCTACATCTGTAATAATAGTTCCAGGAGATAATGAAGATGCAAATGTACTGACAGTATCCCTAGTAGCACCTACTGGAATTCCTAAAATCACTAAATCAGCTCCTTTAACTGCTTCAGCTGAATTATCGTATATATTATCTACAATATTTAATTTTTTTATCTTTGCTCTGGTTGCCTCGCTTCTAGAGTATGCATGTATTTTTTCAGCTAAACCTTTAGTTTTAACTACTCTTGCTAGAGAAGAATTTATTAGACCAAAACCAATGAAAGCAATTGTTTTAAACAATTTAACACTAGTCATTATTCATATCCTTTTTAGAAAATGCATAACCTCCTAAAATTATAGCCAACAGAGGAAATCCAATTTTTTTTGTATTTTTAATGGTATTTATTTTTTTTCTAATATTTTCTTCTGATTTTACATGAATAGAAGATAAAATATAACTATTATATTCATCTAACTTATAACCTTGATGGACAACAAAACCATTATCATTCAAGTAATTAGAGGTCTGGCTGAAATAATTCTTTTTAGTCTTTATCAGAATTAAAACTACACTCGGCACAGGGTGTTCTCTATTTTGTTTGCTTAATATTAATAGATTCGGAAAACCTGTTATATTAAAAGGAACAGCTCCTATTATTTTAATAGTTTTTAACTCTGGTAATCTGAGAAACCATTTATTTTTTTTGTTAGGAAAGGGTAAAGCTGCTACATCTGACTTCTTTTTTAACAAAGAACCTATAGCTCCATCACAACTGTCAAAACCAACATAGTTGGCACACATCCCAAAATGATTTTTGACTAACATTTCATCGCTATTCAGATAAGAAATATTTAATTTACCTTGCATGGATCTGTAGCCCGAAAAAAATTCACTCCAAGAAGCTACAATTGCTTTAATAGGAAATAAGCCTTTGTGTCTAGAAACGATTCTACTTAAAACAGAATATTCTCTATCAGGACGGTATAATTCCAATTTTCCATTATTCACTGATTTTTTGGCTTCAAAAACTTTTAATACCAAGCTCGCCCTATCAATTAAAAGTTTGTGAATACGATTGTCTATTCTATCTATATCTAACCTAATAGAATCCACCCTCTTACGCCTTAAACCAGAAGCTTTATTATTTATTCTATTTTTAACTTTTATTCTATCCTTTTTAACGGACATTTTTTTTCCACATTAATTTAGATACTCAAATATAAAAAATACATATATACTATTTAAATTTAAATCAACCATTGACATAATATTATAACAATTTCTGGATAATAAAATTAAGAAAAATAATTAGGATTCTAGGTTTAATGAATAAAAATTTAAATCAAACATCAAAAGTAAATAATAAAATTTTAATTAAAGGAACTCAAAAACATTACGCTTCTATAGATATGCTATTAGAAGGAGGTCAAAAAATTGAAGATGCTATAATTGCTTTTAGTACCTGGGGCGTATTAAATAAAAATAGATCAAATGCTATACTTATATGTCATGCATTATCAGGAGATCAATATGCTGCAGGGATTAATCCAGTTACTAAAAAAGAAGGATGGTGGCAAAATATAATAGGACCTAATAAAGTACTAGATACAAATAAATATTTTATAATTTGCCCAAATGTATTAGGTGGTTGTATGGGAACCACAGGTCCATCATCAATAAACAAAAACTCTAAGAGGCCTTACGGATTGAGTTTTCCAATATATACAATAAAAGATATTGTCAACATGCAAGTAAAACTAATTGATTACTTAAAAATTGAACAATTATTTAGCATATTAGGAGGTTCTATGGGTGGAATGCAGGTTCTAGAATGGGCTTCTAGTCATTCAAATAGAGTATATACAGCAATTCCTATTGCAGCCTCTTATAGACATACGGCTCAAAATATAGCCTTTCACGAAGTAGGTAGGCAAGCTATAATGAATGATCCTAATTGGAATGAAGGAAACTATTATGAACAGATTGAAAAACCAAGGCATGGTTTAGCAGTAGCAAGAATGATAGCTCACATTACCTATCTTTCTGAAGGAGCTTTTCAAAAGAAATTTGGTCGCGATATGCAAAACAAGGTTTTGTCTTGGGGATTTGACGCAGATTTTCAAGTTGAGAGCTATTTAAGACACCAAGGCACTTCTTTTGTTGATAGATTCGACGCTAATTGCTATTTATATCTGACTCGAGCTATGGATTATTTTGACTTGAC
>PTKJ01000045.1 GCA_002937675.1 Alphaproteobacteria bacterium MarineAlpha9_Bin1
ATGTCTTGTAAATGTAAAAAATTCTATTCTCACTGGTTCTTGTCAGGGTAGTGATAAAGATGGTGATATAGAATTTACTACAGTAGAGAGAGATATATCAAAGGGAAATAAAGGTATTATGAAACGCATAGGAAGAACTGGAAAATATAACAATTCAACATCTACTTGTGAATATGTTGTAGAATTAACTGATTTTACAGTTGGAGTAGGGTATTTAACTGCAAGTTGTAAAGAGTAGAATACTAAAATATAATATTAGATCCTCCATCCGCTTGGGATACCATAAACTTGGAATTAATTATGAGGCGAGAACGTAATATAAAAATTATCTCTACTCTGGGACCTGCAACTAGTAGTAAACAAGCTATAAAGAAATTATTCGAAGCTGGTGCAGATGCTTTTCGTTTAAATTTTTCGCATGGTAATCGTAAAGAACATCTTTCTAGTATAAGAATTATTCGAAAACTTGAAGCTTCTTCAGGTAAACATATTGCCATAATAGCAGACTTGCAAGGGCCAAAGATCCGTATTGGAAAAATAAGCAAGGCATTTATAGATCTACAAAGTGGAAAAAAAATTCGTTTAGATCAAAATCCGCAGCCAGGAAATTTAAAGCGACTACCACTTCCGCATCCTGAAATTTTTCCGGTATTAAAAAAGAGTCATTCTATACTTCTTGATGATGGACGAATTCAACTTCGTGTAGATAGGGTAGGGAAAAATTTTGTTGATACTAGCATCCTCACTGGAGGGAGAGTTACAGATAACAAGGGAGTTAATATTCCTAGTCTAGCTCTACCAATTAAAGCAATGACCAAAAGTGATATGAGCAATTTACAATTCTCTCTTGAAAATGAAGTTGATTGGATTGCTCTTTCATTTGTGCAGAGGCCCAAAGATGTCTCAGAAGTCTCTAAGCTGATTGCTGGAAGAGCAGGGCTTATGGTTAAGATTGAGAAACCCTCTGCTCTTCAAAAAATTGATAAGATCATCAATCTTGCTGATGGAGTAATGGTAGCTAGGGGTGATCTCGGTGTAGAACTTCCTATTGAAGAAGTGCCAGGCATACAAAAGAAATTGATTCAACTTGCTCGTAAAATGGGCAAACCCGTTGTAGTTGCAACCCAAATGTTAGAAAGTATGGTAAACTCATCCACACCAACGAGGGCAGAAATCTCAGATGTAGCAACAGCAGTATATGATGGAGCAGACGCCGTTATGTTGTCAGAAGAAACCGCTGTAGGAAAATTTCCTATTGATGCAGTTTCGGTCATGAACCGAGTTGCAAAGAAAGTAGAAGTTGATCCATTTTATCGATATATTATGGATAGAGAGCACCCTAATCCTGACCCTACAACTTCTGATGCAATAACTGCAGCAGCACGTCAAGTGGCAGAAACAGTTTCAGCAAAATTAATTGCAACATACACCACTTCGGGTTCAACGGCGCTTCGGGCTTCTCGTGAACGTCCATCAGTACCAATTCTTGTACTTACGCCAATACAAAAGACTGCAAGAAGGTTAATTCTTTCTTGGGGACTACATTGTGTTAAAACAGAAGATGCTCATAATATGCAAGAAATGGTTTCTCGTGCATGCGATTTAGCCTATTCCGAGGGTTTGGTGAAAGCTGGCCAACGTATTATCATTACTGCTGGAGTACCTTTTGGAACTCCTGGAAGGACTAACGTGCTCAGAATTGCCAATATTCCCAAAAAAAAATTATAATGAATACCCTAAGTAATAGGATTCACTAGGTTAGGGAATACCATAAATATTAGCATAAATGACTTGCTTAATTAGAGGCTTAAGTATTACTATTAGGCCCGAAATTCCATAATCAAAACTACGTTAATGGATCACAGTATGAGAATAATACTTATTTTATTTACTTACTTTCTATATATTGCTTTTGTACTAGGAGACAAAATTCCAGCAGGATATGTAGCTACTTGGGATACCACTCCGTTATCTCAAAAAGATTATGAAATGAACGATAGTGAATCTTGTCAGTCC
Source organism: Alphaproteobacteria bacterium MarineAlpha9_Bin1 (assembly GCA_002937675.1). Classification (GTDB taxonomy): domain Bacteria; phylum Pseudomonadota; class Alphaproteobacteria; order TMED109; family TMED109; genus MarineAlpha9-Bin2. The sequence goes on from PTKJ01000045.1 coordinate 2,017, forward strand.
TTTGCAGGTATATTAAAACAGGGGAAAAAAGAGCAACCACATATTACAGCTTTTAAAATTATTAATGATTCTTTAAATAATTTTATCAAAGGATATAACAATAAAGAACAAATAAATATAGATACAGTAGTAATTTGGCCAAATTTTGAACAGAATGATTGGTATGTTTTAATGGGATATCAAAACTGCTTTGTAAGATGGATAGAAATAATACCAGATAACATTCAATCTATTATGGATGAAGGCAAAAAATTATAAACCCTTATGAAAAATTTTATTTAATATAGATTTAATAAAATGATGCATCAGTATTCTAGACGTAATTTTATAAAATATTCTTCTAAAAATCTATTAACACTAGGTATATTGTCATACTTCTCAATTCCAGCTGGGATAACTACATTACACGCACATAAAGAGTCATTAGTTAGTGACTTAAAAAACAAAGATCAGCTAACAATATTAAATGACAGACCAATAAATGCAGAAACACCTCCTCATTTATTAGATGACTCTATTACACCAACGTCTCGTCACTTTGTAAGAAATAATGGATTAGTTCCAGACTTAAATGTTGCTGATCAAAAAAATTGGACTTTAAAAATAAACGGGAATGTAAATAATCCCAAAACATACACTATAAAAGAATTAAAAAAACAATTTGAAGTAGTAACAAAAGTCCTTCAATTAGAATGTGGGGGAAATGGAAGAGCCTTTTTTGATCCTCCTGCTACAGGAAATCAGTGGACCTATGGAGCTATCTCGTGTTCTGAATGGACTGGTGTTAGATTATCCGATGTACTAAGTGCTTCAAATATAAAATCAAATAGCATTTATACTGGCCACTATAGTGCGGATATTCATCTTTCTGGAGACTTAGAAAAAGATGTAATCTCAAGGGGAATTCCAATTTCTAAAGCACTAGATAGAGATAATATTATAGCATTTGCTATGAATGGGAGTGATCTTCCACTTATTCATGGCTATCCTTTAAGACTAATATGTCCAGGTTGGCCTGGATCAACATCTCAGAAATGGCTAACTCGAATAGAAATATTGGACCACATTCATGATGGAATGAAAATGACTGGTAAATCTTATAAAGTGCCTAAGAAACCAATTGCACCAGGAACTATATTAGAAAATAAAGATCTTAAAATTATTGAGTCTATGCCCATAAAATCTCTTATTACCTACCCTAAAAATGGTAAAGATAATACATCATTAAATATGAAAGTAAGGGGACATGCTTGGGCAGGTGACAAAAAAGTATCCCAAGTTAATATTAGTATTGATTATGGAGCTACGTGGATGAAGACTAGCTTAGCTGCCCCCGTAAATAGCCATGCGTGGCAAGACTGGAATATATTAATAGATTTTCCCGGTGAGGGATATTTTGAAATTTGGGCGCGTGCAACTGATGAAGAAAATATATCTCAGCCATTTTCTATTTCGTGGAATTCTAAAGGATATTTAAATAATTCAGTTCACCGTATTTATACCAACATAAAAATCTAATTTTAAAATTGACGATTAAGCAATGTTAAAAATCATTACTATTCTAACTATCTATTTAACAATTAGTAGTAGTAGTTTACATGCTGAAAATAAATCTATTGATTCTAAGAATAAAATATTATTAAAAGAAAAATGTAGTTCGTGTCATTCACTCAAAATCATATATCAACAGCGATTATCAAAATCTAGATGGGAAGAAATTATATTATCAATGCATAAACATGGAATGACTAAATTAACTAAATCTGACTACATAAATATTATTAAATATCTATCAAAACATTATAATCAATAATGGTGTAGTGATGTATTAACAAGTTCAATTTACAAGATAAAGAAGCTTTTTTATAGTACAGTTCAAATAGAAAATTAAATAAGACTTTCTACTAGTAAGAAGTTGATTTATAATTTATTCAAGATTCTAAGAGCTATAGTATTTGGTAAGATACTAAAGATTACAATTCTGTTCAAATGATGAAGGCGATAAGGCTGCATTATGCATTTAGCTGATTTTTTAAAAGCACATGGTTTTCTGCTCTAATTAATTCTTTTTATTGTCTTATTGGATGCGCAATTGGGGATCTCGGCACCATATTGTATTTTCAGTTAAACTCGATAGAGTGGCATACTTGGCAAATTATGCTTTTGGCAATGATTAATGGTATATTAACAAGCATTGTTTTAGAAACTATTATTCTTTTAAAAAAAATGAATTTAGTATTTGCATTTAAAACTGCATTAGGAATGTCTGTCATTTCTATGCTAATCATGGAACTGGCAATGAATATAGTTGATGTAGTTACTATGGGAGGAGCCTACTTATCTTTAAAAATAACTCCTGTTATTCTTTTTTCTGGATGGATAGCTGCTGCTCCATATAATTATTATAGGCTAAAAAAATATAACGTTTCTTGTCATTAAATTCTAAAATCCACGTAACCACAAAAGAGTAAAGATGGGTGTCATGATTGAAAAAATACATGTTTATGCTAAGCTTGATCCCTTATCTTTCATAATTAAAACAACAACTCTTAATATACACCCTACTAGTACTCCAACGATTAAAGGTATAAAAAGTTGTAACCAAATATTCATTTATTTCTCCCAATTTAATTTTTTTAGTAAATATGTTACTATATAATTATTAACAAATTATTAATTATTTTATTCTTATAAGGATTATCGTTTTTATGGTCGTTGTTGTTTTTGAATTTATTGTAAATAAAAATAGAGATAAAGACTATTTTTTAGAAGTAGAGAAACTGCAAAATGAAATTGAGAACGCTAAAGGTTTTATTAGTGTTGCGCGTTTCGTGAATAAAAGCACCCCTGGCTATTATGTATCAATATCATCTTGGGAAGATGAAGAATCTGTAAACAGGTGGCACAAAAATTCTAAACACATAATCGCACAAAACTTAGGAAAGAAAGAAATATTTAGCTCTTTTAGGATACGTGTTGCAAATGTAATAAGAGACTATAGTGATAAAAAACCAAGAGAAGAATGATAAATAAGAATATTATTAAAAGGCAGTATAAAAAATTATAATCGTATACAGGTTAATAAGGTAAATAAGCCGCCTATTAGTTTTCGATCTGGTTGAGAAAAGCCGGCTTCAACCAATAATTCTTCTTGTTCAGATGCTTTAGGAACTACGTTTCCCCATGTCATCTCATTATACTGGGTTAAAACAGCTAGATTCGCTTCAGGATTTTTTAAGTTTTTTCTTTCCGGCATAGTTTCATCCAAAATTATTAAATAGCCATTCTTTTTTAATAACTTAAAAATATTTTTTAAGACACTTCCTCTTTTATTTTCTGAAATTTCATGAAAGACCTCTATCATTGTAACTACGTCAATACTTTCCGACACCACATAATCTTCATCATTCGTATTTATAAGTTTAATTTTATTTTCTATTTGAAGTTCTTTAATAGATTTATTTCCTATCTCTATTCCTGATTTATCTATATCAAGACCATAGAACAGAGCATCAGGAAAAAGACTTGATGCTTTTATTAATAATTTAGCAGTTCCGCATCCAAAGTCTAACAAACTTCCACCATTTTTAAGAACTTCATTAACAGGACTAATATTAGGAATGATTTTATTAACTACTAAAGTTTGTAGGCCCTCAGTAATACTTCCTATATCACTTGAGAAATCATATCCATGTTCTTGAAATTTAAAAATTTTTTTATCTTTATAATATTTAGAATGATCCTTCATATCTGGTCCAAAGTGATCTATACATGATTTTAAATATGGTAATAAATATCTAGGATCACCAACTTTTGTAAGTATAGAATCCATATGAGGTGACAAACATACTTTTGAGTTATCGACATCATCAAGAATTCCCCAGGCAATACCGCTAGAGCACCACTTATCAATATACGCTATATCCAAAGATTGTTCTTCAGCAATATTCTTAGGTGATATTCCTTTTTTTCCAGCATTTAATATTTTAGAAAACAATCCCAGTTCATGACCCGTATATATAAAATGAACTACATGAAATCCCTTTACATGGTTCCAAATAGAATTAATCTGCGTTTCTAATGATAATTCCTCGGTCATGACATTTTTAAATTTTAATTACCTTATAACATTCTTTTTAAAGATATTTAGCAAGTTAATAAACTCAGTATATATTCTTGTCCTTATGTGAGTAGGGACAAAGTTTAAAATATTAAATACTTAATATATTCCCAAAACTCATTTATGTTCAATAATAATTAACCTGGTAGATAATATATTTAACAAACTAGTAGAGACTGAAATGAAAAATTATAAAGATTTAATATTTAAGTTCAATGAAAATACAGCATTTATAAAAATCAATCGTCCCCCTAATAATTATTTTGATGCAGAGTTAATAGAACAAATTGCGAATATTCTTGAAGCAATGGACAAAGATAAAAATTGCAGATCTGTTATACTTCATTCTGAAGGAAAACATTTTTGTGCAGGTGCTGATTTTTCTAAGTCATCATTCAAAGAAGATTCAGACACTTATGGAAATCTTTACAAACAAGCAATAAGGCTATTTAAAACTCAGAAACCAATAATTGCTGTAGTTCAAGGTGCAGCTATAGGTGGAGGTCTGGGTGTTGCTCTTGTCGCTGACTTCAGAATATCATGCGAAGAGGCAAGATTTAGCGCAAATTTTTCTAAACTAGGTTTTCACCAAGGATTTGGAATAACTGTAACCCTTCCTCGATTAGTGGGGATTCAAAAAGCAAGATGGATGTTACTCACAGGCAGAAGAATAACTGGAAAAGAAGCTTTTGATATAGGACTTTGTGATTACTTAGTCCGTAAGGATAATATTTTAAATAAAGCTATAGATCTAGCTGGTGAAATTAATTCTTCTGGCCCTTTGGGAGTGCAATCTATTAGAAGTACTTTAAATCGTGGTTTAGAAGAAAAAATAGAATCTGTACTCAAAATAGAATTATCTAAACAGATAAGACTTAAAAATACAGAAGATTTTAGGGAAGGAATAAATGCGTCCTTAGAAAGAAGAGAACCTAGATTTAAAGGATTATAATAGTTTATTTTAACTAAATAGACTCTCCATCATATTTAGGAAAAAACACAGAAGTAGTTAGCCAGCAATCCTTTAAGCTTCCATACCGAACTTTTTGAACAATCCAAATGTATACATAATTTTTATTCTCTTTTGATAAAATACTGACTGCAAACACATACATATTTTCTTTTTGTTCAATCAAGTTAATTTGATGAGAAATGTGGTTTATAAGAATCACATAGTTCTCATCATAAAGCATTTTCTTAAACCTAGGAAGAGGTCCAGTCATTTCTTTATTTCTTGGATGAGCAAAATTCCATGACTGCTCAATCCCAGCATCTTTATATGGTTCATTATTATTCTGTAATGCAGTCAATTGTATTTTAATTACATCAAATGGAGTAATTTCTTTACTGGGAATAACTATTTCAGAATAACTCGTTGATGCTAAAGTAAAGCAAAGAATTATTGATGAGAAAATTGCACGTATTAATATATATAAATTCATTTTTTACTTATGTTTTTTTCTCATTTTTTTTAATATATTTTTGTAATGTAACAGAATTATTAGATTTTTCATTAATGTTTAATTCAAATATATCAGGGCGTGCGTAATGACCTACAGCATCAAAATCATATTTACCTTTAATTATTTCATTTAAGTCTATGTTTGCATATATAATTTCTCGTTTATTTCTAGTTGGTCCTGCCAGAATTTCACCAAGAGGGGAAATGATACATGATCCACCATTCATAATTACGGACTTAGGGTCTTTCTTGTTATCATCTATGGCATAATCCTGAGGACAATCTTTTCTTTCAAGATATTGGCAAGCCGAAAACACAAAGCAACGTCCTTCTAATGCAATATGTTGTACAGTTGACATCCAAGTTTCTCTGTCGTCTGCAGTAGGAGCACAGTATAGCTCTACACCTTTACTGTACATGCCCATACGCATCATAGGCATATAATTTTCCCAGCATATAACTGATCCTAATTTTCCTAACTCAGTATTTATAACAGGCATGGTAGAGCCGTCACCGAAACCCCAGACCAAGCGTTCCATGGCCGTTGGCATGATCTTTCTATGTTTCCCCAAAAGCTTACCTGTTTTTGAAATAAAGAGTACAGTACAATATAATGTTCCACCATCTCGCTCTATTACTCCTATGACTAACAGAACCTTATATTTTTTAGCTATATTAAGTAATCTAGAATATTCTTCACTTTTGAAATCTAAGGAAGATTTATAATAACGTTTAAAATCTTCTCTGCCCTTATCAGATCTTTGACCAACCCTTGCTCCAAAATCTAATCCCTTTGGATATGCTGATATAAACGCTTCAGGAAAAACAACTAATTGAGATCCCATAGAGGAAGACCTACTAGTAAGTTTATCAACCTTATCTACAGTAGCAGTAAGATCAAATACTACTGGACTATCTTGAATTATAGCTGCTTTAAAAGACATTTTTATTACCCAAAAAAAATAAATATTAATATGTGTCATATATAGTAATATAAATTTTGACTAAAAAATATAATTGTTTAAATTCCTAACAATTATAAAATATTAGGTAATAACAAATGAGGTTTTAAATATGCTCAAGCTACACTTTGCGCCTAATTCAAGAGCTGGAAGGATACTATGGCTTCTGGAAGAATTACAATTAGAATATGAATTAAATGAAATGAAGTTTCACCCTTCAGATCTTAAATCTGATCAACATAGAGAAAGACACCCATTAGGCAGAGTTCCTGTATTAGAAGATGGTGATGTTTCTATTTATGAATCAGGGGCAATAGTTGAATATATTCTATCAAGACATGCCCCAGGAAAATTAAAACCTGAAATAAGTTCAAATCTATTTCCTTCCTATCTTCAATGGTTTCATTACTGCGAAGGTATGGTTATGCCTCCAATCAATATCATAGTTGTACAAACTATTCTTTTACCTAAAGAAAGGCAAAATGCTGAGGCATTAGGTCAAGCAGAAAGATTACTCTCTAAAACACTGGCACCTATTGAAAAACAATTGAATAACAAGGAATACATAATAGGTGATTTTAGCGCAGTGGATATAATGTTAGGGCATGCTTGTTTTATGGCAAATAGATTGGGAAGAGTTGAGGAAAGTATGAACAATTTAAGAAACTATATCAAAAATATTGAATCCAGGTCTGCTTTTAAAAAAGCCATCAATACCTAAATTTATTATTTTAAAAATTTAGCAACTTCTGGCCACATCAAGTCTGGATAATAAGCATGTCCTCTTAAACCTTTTATGAGCATCAAATTATTTTTTGAGTTATCGATTTTATAAATTTTCTTAGAGGAATTTACTACTTCTTGTGCTCCTTTATAAGGCCAAATATGATCATTTTCTCCAGCTATAATTATACATGGCTTGGGAGAAATGAGGGCAATTTGAGCATCATAATCCAACCATTCCATCATATTTGGAATTGTATTCAATCCTGAGCTAACCCTTTTTAGAATTGTCTCTTTACTAAATCCTACACAACCACCTACAGCAACTCCGTCAATATTATCATCTACAGTAGCTGCAGCTAATGCAGTGGTTCCTGCAGCTGAATAGCCCACTAGCCATATAATTTTATTATTATATTCTTTCTTTAACCACCTAGTAATTAGCATTAATTCTTTTACTGTTTCTCCTAATAAAGTATTTCCCAATAACAAAGAATGAAAACTCGTAGCTCTCACACTCTCATATATAGTTTGAGAATTATTCTTATTTATATTTAATTTTTGTTCTCTTCTTTCACCAAATCCTATTCTCTCGTATGATACTGCTAAGTAACCCTCTTCTACAGCCTGTATAGCGAGACCAGAACCATTTATAACTTTCTTTACATCTGCAGGCATTCTAATTTCATCTAAATTCAAATGTGCACCAGAATTTGTTCCTTGCATGCAAATGACTATGTGATTAAAACTACTACTTTTTTTACTTATGATATCGATCGGCGCATGTCTAAACTTAGAAAACTCAATATATATACGTTTCCTGTCGAAATTCTTTTTTATAGGCATTGAAGTTTCGTGAATTATTTTAAAATAAAGATTATTTTTGATTCTTAATAATTCACTATACTTTTTTTTGGATCTCAATTTCCAATTATTAATATCTATAGTATCTTTTTTTAAACCATATTTTGTAATTATATTTTCTGATTCATATTGATTAAATTCACTTGGACTAAAACTAAATTTTTTAGGGTTGTCAGGATACGGATCAAATTCCCCAAAAACCAAAATATACAGTCTTCTTTTAAAGGCTAAAAATTTGGCCAACAAATAATTATTAATAATTCTCATAAATTAAACCAACAAGTAAGCAATTAAGTATACATTTATGTAAATATAATTTAAAAGTTAATTTTACATCTATAATGATTATTTTTTCAATATTTAGACTCTTTATTTATAAGAATATAATATGATTGATGTTTTAAAAAATTATGCAGAAAATTTAACTACAATTTATACTGCTGATCAAGAAATGGGACAGTATCAATATCTGATGGATATTGGTAAAAAAAGTTCTACTTTTTTGAAAAAAGAAAAATCAGAACAAAATAAAATGTACGGCTGTATGGCTCAAGTCTGGGTTATAATGGAAAAGCGAAACGACAAATTTTATTTTAGAGGAGATAGTGATGCTGCTATAGTAAAAGGGTTAGTTAGCATCATTACTGAAGCTATGAGTGGCCACACATCGCACGAAATTAAAAATGTCAAACATAATATAGTTGACCAGCTAGGATTAGGACCAGGACTGACATTAAGAAGGCAGGTAGGGATGATGGCTATGATAGATCATATCAAGAAATTGTCTGGTACAAATTAAAGAGAATTATTGTGATAAATTTAAGATCTGACAATGAATCAAAAGTCTTTCCAGAAATTTTAGATTATATGAGTAAAGTTAATAATGAGATATCTAAAGCTTATGGTGAAGACAAAATTACCAAAAAGGCCAAATCTTTAATTACTGATTTTTTTGAAACAGAAGTAGAAGTTCTTTTTCTTGTATCAGGAACCGCAGCTAATTCAATATCTTTATCTGCTATTTGCCCTCCATTTGGAAGTATATTTTGTTCTGATAATGCTCATATTAATTTAGATGAATGTGGAGCCCCAGAATTTTATAGTGGTGGGGCAAAGCTAATTCCTATAAAAACCATAAATGGTTTATTATCAGTAAACAGCTTAAATACTAAAATTAAAAATATGGGTACACACGGTGTTCATGAGATGCTACCCAGCGCTATAAGTATTACTCAAACTTCTGAGTTAGGAACTGTTTATTCGCCCGATCATATAAAAAATATTTCTTCTTTAGCTAAAAAAAATAATTTAAAGATACACATGGATGGCGCACGTTTTGCTAATGCATGCGCTTTTTTAAAGTGTACTCCGGCTGAAATTACATGGAAAAGTGGAGTAGATATTTTAAGCTTAGGTGCAACTAAAAATGGAGCATTATCTTGTGAGTTAGTGGTGGTATTTAACAAAAAACTATTTGCACATATTGATAGAAGGCAAAAAAGATCAGGACATCTTTTATCAAAACAAAAGTTTATCGCAGCACAAATAATAAAATGGATAGAAAATGATAGATGGCTACAGGCAGCTAATGAGGCAAATAATAAGACAAGAGAAATTATTACTATACTAAAGAAAAATAAAAAAATTAATATAATTTACCCTGTAGAAAGTAATATGATATTTGCAGAGATACCACTAGATTTAGAATTACATCTTAAAAAAAACAATCTAGAATTTTATAATTGGCCTTCTAAAAAAAATACACTTAGATTTGTGATTTCATGGAATTTTGAAAACCAAGACATAGACTTAATTAAAAATATTTTTTAAAAAAAATTAGTATGAATTTACTTATTTAAAATTTGATCAGCCATATTAAAAATTTTTAAAGTATGAGAATTTATTAATCTAATAAGTATA
>PTKJ01000046.1 GCA_002937675.1 Alphaproteobacteria bacterium MarineAlpha9_Bin1
CTGTAAGTGCTTTTGAGAAAGAAAATGTGCCTCCCGGATATCACCCCTTAATAAGACTACATGATGATAGAAATAATAAAAGGTCATTGTTTTTTACTTCGAATGCCGGAAATGAAATAGGAGGAATGAGTCAAGAGGATGGAGCTGTCTTACACAAAAGATTATTCAAACTAGTATGTGATTCTGAATATATTTATAAACATATGTGGGAAAAGGGAGACTTAGTTATGTGGGATAATAGATGTCTACTTCATAGGGCCATACCTTATGATATGAATAAATATAGAAGAGTTTTTAGGAGAACCACAGTAGGTGGGAAGAAAGCAATTAAAGGCCCTTTTGTAACACCATCAAGCTTGCAAGTAATAGGAGAATAAAATGAAATTATACTATACAGATTGGTCACCCTATGCTCGGAAAGTAAGAATAGCAGCTATTGAAAGGGGAATACACTCGAGTATCGAATTAGTGCCTGCCACCATTGGTTTCGCTGAAGGCACACTTAAGACAACAAAAAGTGAATTAACTACATTAAACCCTTCAGGAAGAGTCCCAACCTTAATAACTGATGAAGAAAATGTTATATTTGACAGTACTGTTATAATCCATTTTCTTGATGGTATTGGGGATGCAAATCCAATTATACCAAGTGATTATGAAAAAAGAATTAAGGCTCTAAGATTAAATTCACTCGTAGATGAGGTAATAGATGCGATGAGGCATTTGAGTTTTGAAGGCAGGCGTCCAGAAGAGTTTAGGTTACCAGATTATATAGATGCACTAAATGCTAAGGTACATAGAGGGTTGTTGATCTTAGAAGATGAATCAAGTGAGTTTGAATCTCCATCAGGAGATATCGACATTGGAATTATATCTGTCGGCTGTTTAATGCAGTCCATAAAAATTCGTCATGCTAATTCTATTTTTAACAGAGAAAGAAAAAATTTAGATTCTTGGGCGGATGAATTGTTTTTAAGGGAATCTATGGAAAAAACAAAACCACCGCTTACATAATTACGGTCGAATAGGTTCCTTGGGACGTAAGAATTCCTAATAAAATCAAAAATTGTATACAAATCATTGGGTTATTGTTGAGTTTTAGTTTCTCCAAAATTTATATTTTCATATTTTGTTAAATTAGATTCAAATTCATTCAACCTTTTCCAAATTGAGCGAAGTTCGGTAATTGTAGTCCAGTTGTGTAGAAATAGAGCAAATCCTCCGTGTACTCTCTGAAAAGCATTGCTTACTTGTACTACTGTGCCTAACGTAATTAGGCCTGTAAATAATCCTGGTCCTATTACTAGATATGGCACAATAATCATTAACTGGTCATAAAAATTCATCCAACCATCAAAATAACCATAATGAAGATATAATCGCTGGTAATTAAAACGGATCCCTATAAATAATTCCCATAATTTTTCTGGTTGTGCATAATCTTTTTTATTGTCTTCTCCCAGAACAAGGTCTTTTCTAAAGGCAGCTTCCACTTTTTGGTTGTTATATTCAAGACCAGGAAGATACCAACCAACAAACCAAGAAATTATTATTCCTCCTACAGAAACAGTTAATGCTACCCAGACCAAGCTTCCATCTATATCCTTTAAAAATGGAACTTGAACGCTATCACTTAGACTCCATAAAATTGGAATAAAAGCAATTAATGTCATAAAAGCTCTTACTATCTGTAGCCCAAGACTTTCAACTATTCTAGCAAATCTATTACAATCTTCCTGAATTCTTTGGCTTGCCCCCTCTATTTCCTGTTTTACACTTCTCCATCTAGGGATGTAATTAAAAGTAATGGCTTGTCTCCATCTTAATCCATATATCCTAGTGAACCAACTAGTAAAAACGGCTAAAACTATATAAGGAAAAACAATAATGCAAAATGAAGGGTCTCCACTAAAACCATTTTCTATATATGAGGGAGATAGAATATGTTCATAAAACAAAGTAATACCTTCCTCAGCGTTGTCTTTATAATTATCAGAAGTTTGAAGTAGATTATAGAACCTTCCATACCAACTATTAAAAGCAACTGTAAATTGAACTTGTATAAAAAGAGAAACTAATAAAAGTCCCAATCCACCATAGGCCCACAGAGCCCATTCTTTAGATGCATAAAATGCTTTTATCATGATTTATTCCTAGCTTCTTTTAAAGCAATACCATACCACTCTAATTCGCTAGCAAAGAATTCAAATTCTTTTTTTCTTTCTTCTAAATCTCCTTCAATTCTTTCTCCTTCTTCATTAAAATGTTTTCCTATAAAAGGAGCGTGCAGCATTGCATTAATGGGAGGCATTCCTAATTGAGAAAGAAATGACCTCAAAGGATTAGAAGCTCTGACACCTCCAAAAGGAGATACGGAATAAGTAGTAACCGCAGATGGTTTTCTTCTATATTCATCATAAAAATAATCTAATATATTTATTAGGGCAGGGGGGACAAAGTGATTATATTCGCCGCTAACCATAATAAATGCATCAGACTTAGTAAATTCGTTATGAAGTTCTTCTAAGACTTTCGGAGCTTTTCCTTTGTCATAATCTACGTATCTATTTTTTAATGTATCTAGTTTTAAATTATTGGGATCAGCTAGGAAACAATTATTACCTCTTTTTCCAAATTCATTCTGCAGATACTTAGCAAATCTTATTCCCAATCTACCTTCTCTAGTAGAACCATAAATAATACACAAATTCAATGACATAAATAAATATCCTAAACTAAATTATTAACTAAGGCATTAATTGACCACCGTTGACTTCTATAATTTGACCTGTAACATAAGAACTCATTTTTTCTGATGCTAAATATAAGTACGCACCAGTTACCTCATCGGATGATGCCCATCTTCCCATAGGAATAGTTTTTATCATTCCTTCCATTATTTCTGGAGGTGTTGATTGTTCATGAAAAGGGGTATCAATGATGCCTGGTGCAACTCCATTAACTCTTATTTTATGGGGAAGTAATTCTCTGGCCATACCTCTAGTAAAAGTACTTACCCACCCTTTTGATGCAGAATAAAATACTGCTCCTAGGCTTCCGCCTAATCTTGCTGCTATTGAGGTTGTGTTAATAATGCATCCCCCTTTATTTTGCTTCTTAAATGTATTAAGGGCTATTTTTGTTCCTAACATTACTGATAAACAGTTTAAATCAAATACTTTTTGAAAAATTTCTGGTGAAATTTTTTCTACGCTTGCTCTTTCTACCATACCTCCCGCATTATTTATAAAAATATTTATTTCTCCAAATGATGCGGTAGCTTCTTTGGCAAGATTGATCACATTTTCTTCAATGCAGACATCACCTTGCACAGCAATCGCCTCTTTATTATTATTTGTTATATTTTTTACAATATTTTCAGCTTTATCTTTTGATTTATTGTAATTAATAACTACCTTTGCTCCGCACTCTGAAAATCTTAAGGCAGTTGCAGCCCCAATTCCAGTGCTAGCTCCAGTAACTACAACAACTTTATTTCTAAGGTCTTCCATTAGAACTCTCCTAATAAAAATTATGTATATATTATATGTCTATTTTCCAGAAAATTTAGGTGCCCTTTTTTCTATAAAATGAGCAACACCCTCTTTAAAGTCATCGCTAGAAAAACTTTGAAGCATTTCATTATCTGCAATTTCTACTGCATTGTCTAATCCTTGAAGTAGACCTTGCCACATTTGTTTTTTCATAATTTTTATAGATCTAGGTGATACTTCATGAGCTAAAGTTTGTGCATAGTTATTTACGTCTTCCATAAAAGTCTCATCATCAAAAACCTTGTTTACAAAACCTATTTTTTCTGCCTCTTCTGCAGTAATTCTTCTAGCTGTAAAAGCCATATCTAAAGCATGACCCATTCCTACTAATCGAGGAAGGAGCCAACTCATACCATGTTCTGCAATCAGGCCTCTTTTACTGAAAGCAGTAGAAAAGATTGCTGATCTAGCAGCAAACCTAATGTCGCACCACATAGATATTATTAATCCCAAACCTGCTGCAGGACCATTGACAGCTGCTATAATAGGTTTTGGCACACTAGGAAACCATGTTTGCGCTCTTTGAAAATCTAGAGGCCATTTTTTATCAAATGGAGTATAAGGTGAGTTTTTTCCTTCTTGCTCTCGTTGTTCTTCGTCTATAGAATTCAAAGAGTCCATATCAGCTCCAGCACAAAAACCTCTACCTGTGCCTGTAATGATTATTACCCTAACGTTCTCGTTGTCTGCAGCATCTCTCATTGATTGTCTTATTTCATCAGACATATGTTGTGTCCATGCGTTTAGCCTGTCTGGTCTATTAAGAAAAATTGTCTGAACATTATTATCTTGCTCAATTGAAATCGTATCGAAACTCATTTTATAAACTTCCTATTTTGCTAAATTTTTGATAGTAAATTTTATATTTATTAGATAATTATAGTCATTATTTTATTTTTTTTACAATCTATTTAGTCAGTCAAAATAAATAATTTTATACGGGAGTTAATTTTGAAAAAATCAGAAATGAATATTGGAGTAAAAGCTGCAATAACTTCTAGAAGATCTATAAGGCAATTTACTTCTAAACCTATTTCTAATGAAGTAATAACAGATATTCTTGAAGTTGCTGCATGGGCTCCAAGTGGAACTAATATACAACCTTGGAATGTTCATGTCTTGACAGGTTCTATGAAAGGTAAAGTTTGTGAAACAGCAAGCAAATCATTTTTAGATCCCACGACAAATAACAAAAATGATCGTCTTCATTACATGGAGAAATTCAGAGATCCTTATATATCTAGGAGAAGAAAAGTGGGTTGGGATTTATATACGTTGCTTGATATAAAAAAAGGAGATTATGAAAAAACTAAATCATTTCATGTTAAAAACTTTTCATTTTTTGGTGCCCCTGTCGGATTAATATTTACAATAGAAAAAGATTTAGGTTGGATGAGTTGGCTTGATTATGGAATGTTCTTACAGAATATCTGTATAGCTGCTAGAGCATATGGACTTCATACTTGTGCTCAAGCATCATGGTCTGGAGTGCACGAAGATATTGCTCCTTTGCTTAAAATTTCGACAAATCACCTTATTCATTGTGGTATGAGTATAGGTATGGAAGATAAGCAGGCTGTAGTAAATAAATTGAGAACAGAAAGAGCAGACTTGGATGATTTTGTAACTTTTCATGAGTAGATATTTAGCTGTATCCTCTTGCTTCAATATTCCATTTTTCTCTAATTTTCTTTTTGTCATATATGTTGCATTGATCATAAAGATTTATTGTTGGATCGCAATGAGGTGGCTGAATTAGAATAGTTTCCCCAATTTTAAGTGTTCTTTTTGATTGAGCAGGTAAAGATATAAGACCATGTTCATCTCCCATAAAGTTGTACTGGGTACCTATCGGTAGATTTCCCGAAGGTTTGGGCAAATATTTTGAATCTGTAGAAAAAGCCTTCAGCCCTGCGTTTATAATAAATTTTTTTTCATTTATGCGACTTATTACAGAACTTGCAACGAATAAGCTGGGTTTGTAGGGATTGCCGGATTTATAAATGTCAACATTATCATATTCGACGTCACCAAATATATAACTTCCAGGTTGTAATTCAGTAAATAAACTACTTAAAGTATCCATATAATGAGAGCCAGTTCCGCCACCTGAAATAATTTTTGGTTTAAGATTTTTTGCTTCAAGGTTATCAATTATCTTTTTAAGATATTGATATCTTATTTTGGCCTCATTATGTCTTGAAGTAAATGCATTAATATGTTGTAAGTCACCAGCATAAGCGCATATTCCCATATAATTAAGAAAACTAGAGCTTTGAACTAGTTGGGATAATTTTAATATTTCTTGGATATTTCGAGCTCCTGTTCTGCCTATTTTATTTTTACCTATCGACATTATATCACAGTCAATAAGGACATTACACTTGAGGTTATTTTTAGAGCAGATTTCAGTTAGATAATTTATAGAATAAATATTATCTATCACTAAATAAAATTGTTTCGCTCTTTGTAGTATTATTTTTAGTCTATTTTGATCGTTTTTGTTAGTAATCGGTGCTGTTAGAAGTATTCCATGAATATTGTTTTTAACCATGATTTCTGCTTCGAATAAAGTCGCAACACATATGCCTATTGCGCCCTCACTTATTTGAAGCTTAGAGATAAGAGGAATTTTATGTGACTTCGCATGAGGTCTTATGGAGATGTTATTATTTTTTGCAAAAATAGACATCTTATTTATATTTTTTTGTAAAGTATTCTTATCCACAACCAGCGATGGAGTAGAAATATCTTCCTTTAAAGCTTCTACATCTATCAAACTTAATATCCCATAGTATGAAGTTAATATTTATAATAAATAGTAAACACTTATTTTATATTTAATGAAATATATTTTTCATCTACCATTTTTAGGTTATTCTTATATATATAAATTTATGGGAGAAGGTTAATGCGTAAGGCGTTTATATCAGTTATGTGTCTAATGATAGTATTTATTGCGGGTTGTGATGATAATAAATCTAAAAACAATGCAGGTGCCGAAAAAATTGAGAAAAGTGTAAGCTGGAAAATGGCAGCTGCATTCCCATCTAGTTTGGTTATATTGGGTGAAACCGGAATAAAGTTTACAAAAACAATTGATAAAGTTTCCGGATCTACAATAAAAGTTAAATATTTTGAACCCGGGGCTCTTGTTCCTGCATTTGAAATCTTTGATGCGGTATCAAGTGGTTCTGTTGATGCTGGATGGTCTAGCCCAGGTTACTGGGCTGGTAAAATTCCGGCTCTTCAATTTTTTACTACATTTCCCTTCGGTCCTGATCCAGGTGAATATTTTGCATGGCTTAGATATGGTGGAGGAAATGAAATTTTTAGGGAGCTGTATCATGAGCATAATATTTATCCTATACACTGTATGGCAACTTCTCCAGAAGCTTCTGGATGGTTTCGTAAAGAAATAAAAAACGTTGAAGATTTACAAGGGTTAAAAATGCGTTTCTTTGGCCTTGGGGCAAAGGTTATGGAGAAACTGGGTGTTTCTACACAGTTACTAGCCGGTGGTGATATATATCCAGCTTTAGAATTGGGAACGATAGATGCCACAGAGTTTTCTATGCCTGCAATAGATATTGAGTTAGGATTTAATGATATAGCAGATCATTATTATTTTCCAGGATGGCACCAACCCGCAAGTCTAGGAGAGCTTATAGTTAATATGGATCGGTGGCTTGAATTGTCTGATACTCAAAAAGCGCAAATAGAAGTTACTTGTGGGGAAATGTTAGTAGATAGTTTGGCAAACAGTGAAGCTGTACAACCTCCCGCTATAACAAAACTTGAAGAATCAGGAGTACAGATTCATAAATGGTCTCCAGAGATGATTGCTCTTTTTAAGGAGAAGTGGTTTGAGGTAGTTGAAGAGGAGGCTTCTAAAAACGAGGACTTTTCTAGAGTATGGAGTTCGGTCAAGAAATTTAGAACCAGCTATGCACGTTGGAAGGATTTGGGATATTTAAAATAAAACTTACTTAAAATTTATAAAAGTTTGATTTTAATTTAGCTGTAGAAGTTCCTGTAGCTATCAGGTTTTCTTCTTTATCCTCTAATTTTCCCTCGAGAAATGCTGTAGTTTTAGTATTCTTAATAACTGTTCCTGTAGAAATAAGTTTTCCAATTTTTGCGGAATTTATAAAACTAACTTTAATTTCTAACGATAAAACTAATACGTCTGTTCCACATTTTGCCATACATGCTAAAGCCATAACGGCATCTAGCCAGCCTGTAATAAATCCACCCTGAACAATACCTCCAGAATGACACATTTCTTTTTTTGCTTCATAACTAGCAGAGGCAATACCTTGATTTGTATTTAGAAAAAGTATTTTATCAATACCTAAAGTTGTCTGAGGGTCTTTAAAAAACATTGTTCTAAGAGTTTTAATAGTTAATGCATCTCCTACATCTTTCATTAAACAAACTCCTAATAAAATAATTAAGACTAGAAAACACTAACCTGACAAACTTAACTTGTCGTGAAAATAGAATAGAAATATTAGTCAAGTATTAATCTACGTAACCTAGACTCTTCCAGACTTTATATTTATCTCTATAAGCGCTTAATGAATTCCAGACTCTTGCAAAATCTTCATTTTCAGAAGCTTTTTCTTCTACAACTTGATCCCATGCTTCTTTATACTTTTCTAATATTTCATCTGGCCATCTATGTAAAGTAACTCCTACACTTTCATAAAACTCTAGAGCTTCTGGTTGTCTTGTCTCAGACATAGCTAAACTTTTTACGACGCTTTCGGTACATGTAGTTTCAATTTGGGCTTTCTGGCTACTAGATAATGCATTCCATCGGTCCAAATTAATTAATAATTCATTAGTAGAAAAAGGTTGATGCCATCCTGGAAAATAATAATGTTTAGCAATTTGATAAAAACCAAAATCTTTATCTATTATAGGCATGCTAAATTCTAAAGCATCAATAGTCCCCAATTCTAGTGCGGGATAAATGTCACCAGGGGCCAGAAGTTGAGTAGAAACTCCCAATTTACCCATCACGATGGCTCCAAGACCAAAAAACCTCATTTTAAGTCCTTTTAGATCTTCCAGACTATGTATCTCTTTTTTAAACCACCCTGATGCTTCTGGTGAAATCATGAGGCATTGCACTGGGTGAACATTATGTTTGTGGTATATCTCTTCCCACAAATCTTTTCCGCCTCCGTAATAGTACCATCCTAAAAGTTCACCGGGGGACGGACCAAATGGTATAGCTGTAAAGAACTGAGCAGCAGGTATTTTTCCTGCCCAGAACCCCGGGGTAGACCAGGCAGCATCTATAGCGCCAGTTGATACTGGATCAAATACTTCAAGGGCTGGAACTAGGGCACCGGGTTCAAAAAATTTTATTGTAATAAATCCATTAGATACTTGGTCTATACGTTCAACAAAGTTTAGGGCTCCTTCTCCAATAATATTTAAACTACCTGGGAAAGAACTTGCCATTTTCCATACTACTTTGTTTTCAACATTTTTTTTCTTATCGACACTACTAGAATCATTATCGCAACTTGCAGTTACCGAGAATATCAGACACAAGACTATCAGAACTATTTTATTCATGGATTTTCTCCCCAGAAAGTTAATATACTTTTATCTCATTTTAATTATTGAGTTCTAATTCCTTTAATTCAATTATATAATATTATACTATTTATTAATATAAATTGGAAAAAAAATGTCTCAAGCTATTAATATTCAGGGTTTAAATATAAATAAACTAGATGTAAAATTCTTTGTATCTGGCCAAATAAGTGGATCTATGATGAAGGAAATAGCAGATTTAGGGGTTAAATTAATTATAAGTAATAGACCTGAGGGTGAGTCGTATGACCAGCCAAGTGATAATGATCTTAAAATTCAAGCACAATCATATTCTATTCAATTTAAGAGTATTCCTTTTTCCTCTAATACCCTTACAAGAGAAAAAATAAATACGCTAAGCAAGACTCTAGATAATAATGCTGGTTCCGCACTTCTTTATTGTAAGTCAGGTGCAAGGTCAGCAATAATTTGGGCTTTATCAAATATTTTAAATTCTGATGAGGATGTAAATATAATTTCAAAAAAAGTAGCTGATGCTGGTTATAATCCAGATGCTCTTCCAACCTTGGTTGAGCATTTTCGTTGAATTAAGGATAATGTATTGAACATAGTGATGCTTGATCAGGACAGTTCTTATGATGGAGATTCTTTACGAAACAAACCTCTAGGGGGAACGGAATCATCTTTTGTCTCTCTTGCTGAAGCATTTGCAGACTTAGGTCATAATGTAACAGCTTTAACAAAAATTGATAAGGTTAAAACTATTGAGGGTGTAAAATGGAAACCATTAGATTTTAATTTTAAAAATTGTGATCTCTATATAGCGAATAGAGCCCCAGAATTATTATCAAAAGCACCTGTTGGATCAAAAAAGATATTATGGCTTCATAATCCAGGAAATTATCTAAATAAATTAAGAAATTTAAAAAGACTGCTTTTTAAAAATATAATAGTGGTATGTTGTGGAGATTATCATCTTAGTACTATTCCATTTTGGTTGAGGAGCAGGACTATAAAGATTCCTTTGGGTCTACCTAATGAGATATTTAAACTTAAAATAGAGACAAATATTATTCCGGATCCAATATCTATATATTCATCTAACCCAGAAAGAGGTTTAATCTGGTTAGTAAAATTATGGAACGATAAAATTGCAGTTAATATACCAGGTGCGAAATTACGTTTATTTGCTGGCCATGAAACTTATGGAGGTAGAAAGAAAGATAAAATTTCAAATATTTTAGATAGCATTAGAAAACTTAATTCTTCCTACATAGAGGTTAACAAGCCTATTACTAAAAACGATTTGTTTAAAAAAATAATTTTATCCAGAGTAATGTTGTATAAAGGCGATGAAGGAGAAACTTTTTGTTTGTCAGTAGCAGAGGCTCAAGCGTTGGGAGTTCCAGCAGTTGTTAAGTCAATAGGAAGTTTGCCCGAAAGAGTGAAACATAATGTGACAGGGTTTGTAGTAAATAATGATGAGGATTTTGTGAAAGCAGCTATATCTGTTCTAACTGATGATAAATTGTGGAAAAAAATGAAAAATAATTCTTTGAAAATGCAAAGAGATAATTCATGGAATAAAGTAGCTAAAAAATTTATTTCTTCGATAGTTTGAGTTTAATTTTTAGGATTCTCATTGTCATCTTCTAGGTCAGCTTTTAGATAACTTAAAAGAATATAAAGTGCTGCAAAAAGAGCTATAATAAATCCCCATTTTCCTTCTTTGTATCCTTTCCTAGATACATAACATTTCCAGAATCTTGTAATTGCACGTCTTATGGTTATAGCTAAAAAAGGTATTTTATTTGTAGATTCTCTTATTTCCACAGCTTTTAGAGTAGAATATCGGTCTAAGCGAGCAATCATATCTGATATATTTTTATCAATGTAGTGATTAATTGAATTTTCAAGTGTGCCCAATTTCTTTCCTAGTTTTAGACTGGGATGAATGGGTTCGCTTCCCCAAATTTTAGAGCTTTGATGAAATAGACATGGTTTATGGCTAACACCCCAAGATGCACCCCATCCATATCTGATTCTTTTTGAGCCTATAAAGTTCACAAATGGCACCAAAAAATATCCGTTTGTATTTTCTTTTAAAGCGTTTATTTTTTCTTGAGCTTCTCTAACTAAATCAATATTTGCTCTTTCATCTGAGTCTATTTCTAGTATCCAATTGTTTGAGCATTTTGATATACCAAAATTTCTTCTTTTTCCTTCATTATTCCAGGAACCTTCATGTATTTTACAGTTATACTTTTTTGCTATATCTCTGGAATTATCAGTTGTTTTATCAAGGATCAATACTATTTCATCGATATCGTTGAGAGAAGCAAGACAGAGAGGAAGATTCTTTTCCTCATTATGCGCTACTATTAAGGCTGATATGTTTTTCATATTTTTGTCATTACAGTTTTGTTATTTATAATATTTAATAATAAGAATATAATAATTTATGGCCAGTACTTTGA
>PTKJ01000047.1 GCA_002937675.1 Alphaproteobacteria bacterium MarineAlpha9_Bin1
AAGAATTAGAAGACAAAACGGTCAGGTTAAGTAAAGACTATGAAAACATTGATAAGATAATGAAAAAAATTAAAGAAAATTTAAATTTATTACAAAGCACTAATACAAATATAGAAGGAAATCTTTTAAAAATTAAAAATAAAAAAAATGAACTAGTTTTTAAAATAGAGTCAGAGAAAAAAATAATATCAAAGTATAATATTGAAGAAAGTATCATAAACACTGAATTATCCATGCTAAAATCTTCAATTACAGATACCCAAAGTGTAGTTAGATCTATACATGAGGAAATAAAAAAATTTGAGTCTGAAGAAAGTAAACTTGTAAGACAAGAAGTTTTAAAAAAAGAAGTCTCTAATCTTGAGAAATTACATGAATTAAAAAATTCCCATTTAAATATTGCCCTATCACGATATCATCAATCTCTTAATGAAATTAATAATAAAAAAAATAAACATACTTCTCTCTTAGAAGAACTAAAAAGATACGAAGAGCAAATAAACAATATAACTAAGAGAATATTATATTTAAAAGAAAGCAAAGAAAAAAGTATAAACGATATAGCAGATTTGAAAAAAAAACCTACAATCTTAAAAAAGAAAAAACAGGAAGTATTAAAAGAAATTAGATTAGTTGAATTTGAAAAAGATCAAGCTTTAAATGAATTACGATCTAAAGAAAATTTATGTCAGGAAATTAACAATAATTATATTAATTCAAATGAACTAGTTACTGAAGCAAGGGAAGAAAAAGCTCGCCAAGAAGGTCTTCATGAACAGACCCAACAACAAATAGAAAATATTAATGAAAGAATAAAAGAAAAGTTAAATATTGAACCTGAGGATCTAGTTAAAATAGCAAATATTGCTACAAGTGATCTTTTTTCTTTAGAAGAAATTGAAAACAAGCTTGAAAAATATATCTTAAGACGCGAAAGAATGGGGCCAGTAAATCTGGTTGCAGAAAAAGATGCTTCAGAATTAGAATCTAAAGTAAAAGAAATTGAAAATGAGAGAGATGACCTTATAACAGCTATAAATAAACTTCGAGGAAGTATTGGTTCTATCAATAGAGAATCTAGAAATAGATTAATGAAAGCCCTTAATAGCGTAAATGAGCATTTCAAAAAGCTTTTTACAAAATTATTTGGAGGAGGAGAAGCCTTTTTGAAACTAGAGGGATCTGACGACCCTCTAGAAGCAGGACTAGAGTTAATGGCCTCTCCACCAGGAAAAAAATTACAACAATTAGACCTTCTTTCGGGAGGAGAAAAAGCTATCACTGCATTAGCTCTAATATTCTCTGTATTTCTAACAAAACCTTCTCCTTTATGTATTTTAGATGAAGTAGATGCTCCGTTAGATGACAGCAATGTGGACAGATTCTGCGATGTAATAGATGAAATTACCCAGAAATCTAAAACCAGATTCCTAATTGTAACCCATCATAGACTAACTATGGCTAGAATGGATCGGCTGTATGGTGTAACAATGAATGAACCTGGAGTATCTCAGCTTGTTTCCGTGTCTTTAAAAGAAGCAGAATATATAAAAGCGGCAGAATAATGAAAATCTGTTTTTAAAATTCAAATATTATTATAAGTAAATAATAAACTATTTTATATTATTAGACTTTTTGTATAAGATTTTTACATGAATAACCAAAAAAAAATAAATGAATTAAATAAATCTCTAGGTAAGCTATCTAAATCTCTGGAAGATCTAAAAACAAATGATAAAGAGGAATCCGAATCAGTTGGTAAAAATAATTATAAAGGTTTTTCTCATGCCTTTAGAATAGTTTCCGAACTTTTTGCTAACGTAGTAGTAGGAGCTTTTATAGGTTGGGGTTTAGATTATTTTTTTCACACTAAACCAATTTTCTTGATAATATTTTTGATTCTTGGACTAATTTCGGGTATTTACACATCTTATAAATCTGCTATAAATTGGCAGAAATAAATTAAGTTTTAATATAGAAGATAGGTTTAACAATTGGCTGAAAAACATTCTCCACTAGATCAATTTTCAATCCATAGAATTTTTGGAGAAATTAAAATTGGCGAGTTAGATGTATCTTTTACGAACTCATCCCTTATGATGGTAATAGTTTTAGTTCTTTTGAATGTTTTTCTAATAATAGCTACCAGAAAAAAATCTATAATTCCCGACAAATTACAATCTTTAGCTGAAATGTCGTACGAAATGATTTTAAATACTACCAAAGACAACTTAGGCAAGAACGGTGCTAAATTTTTCCCTTTTGTATATTCTTTATTTATGTTTATTTTATTATGTAATTTACTTGGGCTTATTCCTTATAGCTTTACAGTCACTAGTCACATAATTGTGACTTTTTCTATTGCATTTAGCATATTTTTATTTGCTACTATTCTTGGATTTATACTAAATGGACGCAATTTTCTAAGACTGTTTTTACCCAAAGGCGTTCCTATATATCTAGCTCCTCTGCTAGTTCCTATAGAAATAGTTTCTTATATTTCTAGGCCCATAAGTCTTGCAGTCAGACTAGCAGCCAATATGATGGCTGGCCATACAATGATAAAAGTATTTGCTGGATTTGTCGTTGCCTTGGGTATATTTGGCATAGCACCATTACTATTTATTGTATTATTATATATTCTTGAAACAGTTATAGCTTTCCTTCAAGCATATGTTTTTACTGTATTAACATGTTTATACTTAAACGATTCTTTTAACCCTAGTCATTAATTAATATAAAGGAGAAATAAAATGGAAATAGAATCTGCGAAACTTATAGGTGCTGGTTTAGCCACAATTGGTGTAGCAGGTGCAGGTGTTGGCATAGGAATCATCTTTGGGCAATACGTTTCGGGATCAATGAGAAATCCTGCTGCTGCGCCCAAAGTATTTGGAAATGTTTTGCTGGGCTTTGCCCTCACCGAAGCTGTTGCACTTTATGCCCTAGTTATGGCATTCCTGATAATGTTTGGTTAATAATAAGTATAGCTTAAAATAGGAATAAAATTATGCCACAAATGGTAATTCCTGACTTTATGCCACAAGTAGTATGGTTGTGCATAGTATTTCCTCTATTATATTTTAGTATGAGATATATCGCATTGCCTAGAATTTCTGATATAATTTCTAGAAGAGAAGAAAAAATTAGAAATGACATAAGCAAAGCAGAAGAAATAAGAAAAAAAATAGAGCAAACAAATAATGAACTTCAGATAGCGATTGATAACACAAATAATGAAATCCAAGACATTGTTTCAAAAATTTATGCCGAAAGTGAGAAAGAAACTGAAGCAAAACTTAAAAAATCTAAAAATACGTTAAATCAAAAACTAGAAGATAGTAAAAAAGATATTAAGCAAGACATCCAAAAATTTCAAAAAAATATAGATATTATAGCTGCTGAAGCTACGGAAAAAATTCTAGAAAAAGTTTTATATAAATTAGATGACTCTTCCGTTATTAAAGATGAAGTATCCAAAGAAAAAGAGCGATTAAAAAATGATTGAGTTATTTCATGATTCTTCGTTTTGGGTACTAATTGCATTTATAATTTTTGTGATTTTAGTAATAGTGAAAGCTTCCTCTAAAATAGGAAATATTTTAGAAGGTAAGGCAATAATAATTAAAAACAAAATTAAAGAATCTGAAGGAACATTAAAAGAAGCACAAGATCTTCTTAAAAAAAGTCAGATTGCTCTGAAAAATTATAAAGATAACTCTAAGAATTTAATTTCTATGGAAAAACAAAAAGCTATTGAAAAGACTAAAGATAGAATAAAAAATATAGAGTTAGATATTGAAAGAAAAGAAAAGTCGTTAGAAAAAGAAATAGAATATTTAAGACAAAATATTATTACATCTATTAGGAAACAAATAATCGATATAACTATCAATTCGACTCAGAACCTAATTTCTAATAACAATAATGCTAAAGCATCCGATCAACTGTTCAAAGAATTTTTAACTGAAGTACCAAATACTATTTCTAGCAATTCAGTAAAGTAAGTTTATGTAGTTTTATTCCAGCGCAAATTCAAATTTCTAGCTGCTTTAGCCTCATCTAACCTTTTCCAAGGAGAATATTGAGGGGCATTTAGAAAAATATCTTTATTTCCTGATTTAATTTGATCAACTAGTCTAATAAAACTATTGCAAAATAAATCTAAGGTCTCTTTATTTTCGCTTTCTGTTGGTTCTATAAGCATGGCCCCTTTAACTACGAGTGGAAAATACATAGTAGGAGGGTGAAAACCCTCATCAATTAACGCCTTAGCAAAATCTAGAGTGGTAATTCCCGAACCTCGCAAAAATGAATCATCAAACAAACACTCATGCATACAATTCAACTTATAACTTGGTTTAATACTTTTCGAGATCCTACTTTTTACATAATTAGCATTTAATACAGAAATTTCGGATACTTTTTTAAGGCCGTCTTTTCCATGACTAAGACAAAAGGTTAGAGCTCTAATAAATGTTCCCATTTGACAATGGAAAGCTCTCATTCTTCCTAAACTATTTCGTGAGCTATTAATATTTTCAATTATATCATATTTGTTTTTAGTAAATATTACATGAGGAATTGGAGCATATTGGGCTAATTCTTCAGATAAGACAGTAGGACCCGCTCCTGGGCCTCCTCCACCGTGTGGAGTAGAAAATGTTTTATGTAAATTTATGTGCATTGCATCAATGCCTAAATCTGCGGGCTTAATTTTTCCTACTAATGCATTGAAATTAGCGCCGTCACAATATAAATAAGCGCCTGCCTCATGTACACGCTTAGAAATTTCTAAGATATCTTTTTCGAAGACTCCACAAGTATTTGGATTTGTTACCATAACAGCTGCTACATTTTCATCTAGCTTATTCTCTAGACTTACTAAATTAATTCTTCCAAATGAATCTTCCTCAATTTTATCAGTAGTATATCCACAAAATGATGCTGATGCAGGGTTGGTACCATGGGCAGATTCAGGAATAAGCACTATAGACCTCTCTAAACCCTTGTTGTTTAACGACGCTTTTATAGATAATAATCCGCACAATTCTCCATGAGCACCTGCTGCAGGGCAGATAGATACAAATGGCATCCCTGTTAATTCTTTTAACCATTCTTGTAGGTTATAAATTAATTCTAAAGCACCTTGTACACTTGATATCGGCTGGAAAGGATGAATATCTTTTAATCCAGGAAGGCGCGCAATTTTTTCATTAAGACGAGGATTATGTTTCATAGAACATGAACCAAGAGGATAAAAACCAGTATCAATTGAATAATTATTCCTACTAATACGAGTATAATGTCTTATTACTTGGGGTTCAGATAGATCTGGCAAACCTATTGTATTTCTTATTTTACACTTACCTAGTCTTATCGTATCTAATTTAGTGTCAGGTAAATCAACTCCTATTCTTCCTGTGTTTCCTTGTTCAAATATTAAGGGTTCATGCATATCGAGTCCGGCACCATAAGAACTTTCTTTTAAAATCATTAAAAATAATCCTTAAATAGTTTAACTAATTTTTTTATATCATTATCTGTATTCAGTTCTGTAGCAGCTATCAAGAGCATATTTTTGCTATTAGGAAGAGAAAAAAATAACCTTTCGACGGGCAATCCTGCCATGATTCCTTTTCTACAAGCATGTTCCACAAAGTCTTTAGAGGATGAAGGTAAACTAATAACAAATTCATTAAAAAACGAATCATTTAATAAGCTAATGTTTTTAACAAGTAAAAGTGCGTCGTATAAAAAATTAGCTCTCTCGTGATTAACTACAGCTAACTTTTTAAATCCAGTTTCTCCTAATAATGATAGATGTATAGAAAATGCTAAAGCACATAAACCTGCATTGGTGCATATATTACTAGTCGCTTTTTCCCTTCTAATATGCTGCTCTCTCGTATTAAGAGTTAAGACCCAGCCTCTTTTCCCATTTTTATCACTAGTTTGTCCTACTATTCTTCCTGGCATATAGCGTACATATTTTTTGTGAGTAGAAAATAAACCAACATATGGTCCACCAAATGATAGTCCTACACCAAGAGACTGCCCTTCACAAACCACTATGTCTGCCCCAAATTTTCCTGGAGGATTCAGTAAACCTAATGACAATACTTCAGTGACACAAACTATCAATAAAGCTCCGTATTCATTGCATTTTTTTGATATATCAGTATAACTGCCCACGCTACCAAAAAAATCGGGAATTTGAATAACTACGCATGCCGTATCTTTATCAATATTCCCACAAATTTCTCCAAAATTATCTTCAAATTTGCCAGGTTCTTTTTTCTTAATCTTCAATAATTTCATTCCAATTGGGTTAATAAAAGTTTTTATAGTTTCTATCCACTGGGGATGCACAGCTTCTGTAATTACAATTTTATTTTTTTTTGTGATTCTACCTGCCATCAAAACTGCTTCTGCACTTGCTGTTGAACCATCATACATGGAGGCATTTGCTATCTCCATACCAGTAATCATGGAAACCTGAGTCTGAAATTCATACAGAGATTGTAGGGTACCTTGGCTAATCTCTGCTTGATATGGAGTATAAGAGGTAAGAAACTCTCCACGTTGAATAATATGATCTACAGCAGATGGAATGTGATGCTGATATGCTCCGCCACCAATAAAGAAAGGGATCTCACTAGCTACTAGGTTATTTTTAGTCAAATTTTTCATATATCTTTCTACTTCTAATTCGGACATATGATTGGGTAGATTAAATTTTACATTCTTAAGAGCCTTGCTTGGGACATCAGAAAAAAGTTCATCTACCTCACTAACACCTATTTCTGATAACATTCTGCTTATTGCTTCATCATTGTGTGGTAAATATCTCATATATTCTATTCCAAATCAGAACAAAAAGTTTGATAATTTTTTAAAGACATAAATTCTTCAATTTCTTCCAAGTCGCTAATTTCTATCTTTACAAACCAACCTTTATCTTCTGGATCCTCATTAACTACTTGAGGTTTATTTATTATATTTTTATTCACTTCAATAATTTTTCCTGAAACTCCACTATAAACTTCGCTCGCTGCTTTAACTGATTCTACGACTGCTATCTCTTCTCCCTTAGAAAATTCCTTACCAATTTCGGGTAACTCTACAAAAACTATATCGCCAAGCTGTTTTTGCGCGTAATTTGTTATTCCTATTATGGCTGTATTATTTTTTTCTAAAAGTATCCATTCATGCTCTTTAGTATACAGTTTTTTATCCATTTAACTTCCCCTTCTAATTATGATATTTATGTTTTACGAACGGAAGATCAATCTTCTTAATTTTTATTAACTTTTTTCTTATTTTAACAAATAATTCTTCAGTTTTATCCCATTGAGAATCTATAAAACCCATACATATTGACTTATTTAGTGTAGGAGAAAAACAACCACTACTAATATAACCCCTAATAACACCCGACTCATTTTTTACTTTAGCTCCATTTCTAGCAATGTACTTTTCCGTTATTATAAATCCATATCTTCTAATCTTAGGCCCATTCTTTAAGATGTTTTTAAACAAGTTTACTCCACAGAAATTTCCTAATTTCATTCTTTTCTTGTCTAGTACCCAAGAAATTTTAGCTTCTATAGGGTTAATACTTTCCGCAATTTCATTCCCATAAAGACACAAACCTGCTTCCAATCTTAAGCTATCCCTAGCCCCTAATCCAATAGGTTTTAATTCTTGTGATTTCAAAAATAATAATATGATACTAGAAATTCCTTCTTTATTACCTATAATTTCAAACCCATCTTCACCCGTATACCCTGTCCTACTTATTATGAACTTAAATTTTTTACAATTATATTCTTCCACGTTCATAAATTTTAGCTTAATGGACTCTTCAAAAACCTTTTTTATTATGCTCTGAGATTTTGGCCCTTGTATAGATATTTGAGCTGTATTTTTTAACTCTTTAAATAATAAGCCAGAAATTTCTAATAAATTCCTAAGCACTTCCTTTAATCTTGATGCATTTACTACCAATAAAATACTTTCTTTAAGCCTATAGACTAGCAAATCATCTACAAGGTTCCCTACCTTATTTATCAATACTGAATATCTGACCTGACCTATCTTCATTCCTGATATGTCAGATGGTATATGTCTTTCCAAAATATTTATACTTTCAAGATTTATTTTTATTCTACCCATATGAGAAATATCAAACAAGCCAGCATACTTTCTAACATGATTATGCTCCTGTATAATCCCTGTATAATACAGAGGTAATTTCCACCCAGAAAAATTAGTCATAACAGCACTATGGGAACGATGAAAATAATTTAGAGGAGATATTTTTATTTTTACTTGAACATTTTGACTCATGACAGACCTTATAAGAGTTGTTTACCCATCTAGGTCTCTCTGTCCTTCTTGCCTGAGAGATTCACATCAAAACTTAAAATGCTTACTCCTTCGGCGAACCAATCAAATGGTTTCTTTCCAGATTTTTTGTTACGCCACCCCGGTCCTTTTGCCTGAGAGTTTCCGAGACCTTCGTTGCTCCTTCGGCTCTAGAAAACTAGTATCTCCCTAGGTGCTACATATAATTTTAAATTACTGAGTAATAAAGTCAATAAGCATAATTATTTTTATTTATTATCTATTTATAAAACCTATTAATAATCTAGCATTTTTTTCATCTATATCTATGTTCGGTATTCTTATATTTATTTTATCTTCTTCTAAAATAAAAGTATCCATTACAGATATATTTTTAAAACTATAATCTAATTTTTTTTTAACTATTATATTATCTTTTTCATCTACAAGTACTATCAAATAAGGAAAACTTTCAATACTCTCAGTTGTGATATTTTCCCCAGTTGAAATCTTAAAAGATAAGTTCATAGAAATTGTAATTAAAAAATTATCTTCAGAATAAGCCTCTTCATTTAAAGCTGTTTCCAACAAAGAAGGTTGATCTGAAAATTCGATAAAACATTCCCAACTCACACTATTGAACCTCACAATATAACTTAATTCCCCATCTCTGTTTTTTTTACTGTAACTGTCCAGGTTTTTTATTATGCTGATTTCAGGACATTCAATTTCATCTCTTTCAGTAGTAATTTGATTGAAAACCCTCGCTGTAGTTCCCGATCCACCACATCCTCCTATAATAAACAGAGAGTATATTAAAAATATAAATATTATTTTTTTATGTAAAAATGAAAACATTATTTTTCCTATTAATTAGATTATGATATTGCTCATGAATAATAAATTATTAAATTAAATTTAAGAGAAAAAAAAGTATTTATGGCTATTTTTACAAAATTGAAAAGTGAAGAGATTAAATTATTCTTTAACCAATACAATACCTCAGTAGTTGAAGAATACCTTCCAATACATCTAGGCATTCAAAATAGTAACTATTTTATTAAAACAAAAAGTAAAACTTATATATTAACCATATTTGAGGATAATAAAATAATACGTAAGCTAGAATTCTATTTTAATTTACTAGATTTTCTTCATACCAAAGGTTTTTGCAATCCCTATCCAATACAGACTATCAAAGGCAAAAGAAAATCCATTATTTCTAAAAAATCTGCAGCAGTTTTTAATTTTATTAAGGGAGACTCACTTAAAAAAAGTAACTCAAAACATTTATTTGAATTAGGCTCGGTCATAGCATCGATGCACATTAAATCAAAAAATTTTAAATATTATAAGAGTAATGAGTACTCTTTCAATTATTGGACTTTAAACAGAAGAAAATTATCAATTGAAATAGAAAAAAAACAATTAGGTTTAAATAGTTTAATAAAGCAAGATTTATCTGCTTTTCAAAAATTAGATAATTTAAACCTACCTAGAGGAATAATCCATGCAGATCTCTTTCCTGACAATGTTCTTTTTGGAAACAACAAAATTAAAGGAATTTTAGACTACTATTATTCTTGTAAAGATTATTTAATAATTGATTTAGCTATAATTATCATATCATGGTGTTTTTATAAAAGCTCTAGCAACAAACTGGAAATCAATAAATTAAAAATAAAAAACTTATTGAAAGGATATAATGCTATTAGAAAAATTAATAATAAAGAGCTAGAAAGTCTTAATATATATTGTAGACTGTACTCTATAAGGTTCTTTCTTAGTCGTATGATTACAGCAAAACTAAAACATGATCCAAGTAAAGTGACTACAAAAAAACCGGAAGAATATATAAAAAAATTTTTATATTTTAAGAAGCACAAAATAAAATTCGAAAATTTAATTAAGTCATGAAAAACAATTGTGAAATTTTTATATGGACAGATGGCGCCTGTGCAGGAAACCCTGGTCCAGGTGGTTGGGGAGTATTCATGAAACACAATAACGTTTCCAAAAAGTTAAAAGGAGGAGAATTAAATACTACCAATAACAGAATGGAACTTACGGCAGTAATTAAGGCATTAGAATCTATAAAACTAAAATCTAAAATTCAAATTTATACTGATAGCCAATATGTAAAGAATGGCATGACTACATGGTTATTAAAATGGAAAAATAATAACTGGAAAACCAGCTCAAAAAAGGACGTAAAAAACAAAGATCTCTGGAAAAAATTAGAAAACCTTGCCAATAACTATGAAATCAGCTGGAATTGGGTCAAAGGGCACTCTGGAAATAAGGAAAACGAAATAGCTGATTCTTTAGCTAGATCTGCTATTCCAAGCCAAAGAACCTTCATTCACTAATTATTTTTTAGAATTTCTAGTATACTTTCCACACTAGATACTTTGAAATCTCCAGCCTCTTCAATTGCCAGATGAGTAACTACACAGTTATCTATTATCATTGCAAATCTTTGACTTCTAGTTCCTAAACCAAATTTTGATCCATCAAAAGATAATCCTAATGCTGAAGAATAATCACCATTTCCGTCTGATAATAATGTAACTTTACCTTTAGCATTTTGATCTTTTTCCCATGCTTTCATAACAAAAGCATCGTTGACTGCTATACATATTATCTCATCAACGCCTAGATCAAGTAGATCTTTATAACTTTCTACAAAACCTGGAAGATGTTTCGCTGAACATGTTGGTGTAAAAGCTCCTGGTACAGAAAAAAGTACGACTTTTTTATCCTTAAGGTATTGCTGCATATTGACATCTTTAATACCTTGTTCATCCGTATATTTTAGGTTTTCTGCGGGCATAGTATCACCGACGGATATAGTCATTCAATTTCTCCTTATTTTTAAAAGAATGAATAGAGTTCTACTAGATTATGAATAATATTCAAGATTTATTTACCAATATACTAAGTTTTTAGTTACTTCGACTTTACAATACTATCTTGTATAGAATTTAATGTTAACAGCTCTGGCAACAGTATCCCCTCTTTGGCATTTGGCCCATAGACAACATTCAGGGGGATACCATATCTATTCCAACTGAATAAGAAT
>PTKJ01000048.1 GCA_002937675.1 Alphaproteobacteria bacterium MarineAlpha9_Bin1
CTAAACATTATATTCAACTATAGCTAATCTATTAAGAAATAAAATATTAATTAGTACGATTTAGAATTTATTATAAAACAAAACAATTCGAGGCCAATATGAGTAAAAATTTTTCAGGTTCATTTGTTGCTTTAATTACTCCTTTTAGAGATAAAATGATAGATGAAACAAAATTTCAAGAACTGGTGGAATGGCAAATAAGTCAAGGTAGTGATGGTTTAGTCCCTTGCGGAACAACCGGAGAATCTCCTACTTTAAGCCATGACGAGCATCAAAGAGTAATTGATTTAACTATAGAAGTTGCAGGGGGCAGGGTTCCAGTAATAGCAGGTACAGGTTCTAACTCTACGGAAGAGGCGATTCAGTTAACTAAATATGCAGAAAAAGCAGGTGCTGATGCTGCCTTGGTAGTAATGCCATATTACAATAAACCTACTCAATCAGGGATGCATGCTCATTTTAAGGCGATAAATGATGAGGTAAATATTCCCATATTTATCTATAATATTCCTTCAAGGTCCGTGGTGGATATGAGCATTAAAACTATGGTAGAATTGGCAAAGCTTAAAAATATTATAGGAGTAAAAGATGCAAGTAATGACCCTATTAGACCTACTAACCTTAGAATATCTCTAGATGGGATAGATTTTGTTCAATTTTCTGGCGAAGATCCTTCTCAGTTAGGTTTTATGGCAGCTGGCGGAGATGGAATAATATCTGTGACAGCGAATGTTGCACCAAAAATGATGTCTGATTTTCACAGAGAATGGAAAAAAGGTAATATAGATGTGGCAAGAAGTATTCAAGAAAGACTTATGCCACTTCATAATGCTCTTTTCTTAGAAACTAGTCCTGCTCCTGTAAAATATGCAGCATCTCTATTGGATATTTGTAACTCGGAGGTAAGATTGCCTTTAGTGGAGCCATTACAGGAGACAAAAAATAAATTAAGAGACGCTTTGGAGAAGTTACAATTAATCAGTAAGAAAACCTGATGTCATCAGTTATTTTGAATCGACGTGCCCGGCGTGATTATGAAATAACAGATATAGTTGAAGCAGGGGTTGAATTAACAGGATCAGAAGTAAAATCCTTGAGACTTGGAAAAGCGAATATAGGTGATTCATATGCGGATCCTAGAGATGGAGAGATGTGGTTAATAAATTGTCATATTTCAGAGTATTCTAGTACACAAAAAGATATCCAACATTCTCCTCTTAGATCTAGAAAATTATTACTTCATAAAAAACAGATTAATAAATTAAGCGGCAGTGTTAACAAACAAGGATATACTCTAGTTGTTATGAAAATATTCTTTAACAAGAAGGGGTATGTTAAAGTTGAAATAGGGCTTGCTAAAGGTAAAAAATTACATGATAAAAGAGCCTCTGAAAAGAGAAAAGACTGGGAAAGACAAAAACAGAGATTATTGAGAAATAAAAAGTAAATATTATGAGAAATTTATTCAAAAATGTAATAAAACTAAATTTTCTATTTTTATTTTTCTGTGTTTCTGTTTGGTCAAAAGATACATCCTTATATGATATATCTTTCGAAGATATAGATGGTAATAAAGTTCATTTAAGTGAATTTTCTAATGATTTAATTCTAGTAGTTAATACTGCTAGTGCTTGTGGATTCACTAAGCAATATGCTGGATTGCAGCTACTTTGGGAAAAATATCAGAACCGAGGTCTTACAATATTAGCAGTGCCTTCAAACGACTTTCATCAAGAACCTGGTGATAATGATGTAATTAAAGAATTTTGTGAAATAAACTATGGTATAACTTTTCCCATAATGGCCAAAGTCAAAGTCAAGGGAGATAATAAACATCCTTTCTTCCTTTGGGTTGAAAATAATTATGGTAGTAAAAATTTACCTAAATGGAATTTTTTTAAGTATTTAATTAACAAAAATGGTGAATTGGTTAGTGTCTTTTCTAGCCGTATGAAGCCCAGTTCAGATGAATTTAAAAGAATTATAGAGGAAAATTTATAGTTAAGCTTAAATTTTATTTCTTATTTTTTTGATTACTTCATGAAACATTTGCTCAGTAAGTCGCTTAGTTAGCGTATTATATTTTGAACAATGATAGCTGCTAAATAGACAAATATTTTTTGTTAAGGAATATATTGCTCCGTGCCTAAATTTATAACTGGACAATTTTTTATCAAAAGTTTTTAATACTTCAATGTGCGCTACTTGTCCTAGTGCTAAAATAATTTTAAGGTTCTGCATATTTCTAATTTCACTGTTTAGAAATTTTCTACAGAAGTTTCTTTCGAAAGTAGTAGGCTTGTTTTGTGGGGGGACGCATCTGACTGAATTGGTAATTCTACAATTTAATAATTTTAAACTGTCGTTTTTTTTCTCTAAATATTCACCTTTTGCAAAAGAAAATGTTAATAAAGAAGGATAGAGCAGTTTTCCAGCATAGTCGCCTGTAAAAGGTCTACCTGTTTTATTTGCTCCTCTTAACCCTGGTGCTAATCCAACAATTAGTAATTTTGAACTTATACTTCCATAAGATTTTACGGGAGAGTTAAACCAATTTGGTTGTTTAATACGCCACTCATTTCTAAAATTTTTTAATCTTGGACAGAGTGAACAATTTTTACTTGGAGTTATCATCAATAAAACTCTTTTTTGTTAATCTACTAGTGGTTTAATGTTAATATAATTTAAATAAATAACTAAGTCACAGGAGATTTTATTATTGAAGAAAAAGAAGAAGAAAAAAGGTATAACAATAATTGGAATAGGTTCTAACTTAAGAGGTCACATGGGTTCCCCACGAGATAATTTAAAAACTGTTTTAAATTATTTATCAAGAAATGGTTTAAGAGTAGAAAAGTGTTCTAAAATATATTCAAGTAGACCTTATCCAAGTGGGAAAGGACCTATTTTTTTTAATAGGGTTGTAATAGTCAAAACAAATATGTATGCAATAGAAATTCTTAAATGTTTAAAAAAAATAGAAAGTATTTTTGGAAGAAGGAATTTGGTTAAAGATTCTCCAAGGGTTTTAGATTTAGATTTATTAGATTGCAGAGGGGAAATTATTGAAATAAAAGAAAAATTAGTTATTCCTCATCCCAAAATTTGCCATAGACAATTTGTTTTATATCCAAT
Source organism: Alphaproteobacteria bacterium MarineAlpha9_Bin1 (assembly GCA_002937675.1). Lineage (GTDB taxonomy): Bacteria > Pseudomonadota > Alphaproteobacteria > TMED109 > TMED109 > MarineAlpha9-Bin2. Next base: position 3,136 of record PTKJ01000048.1, read on the forward strand.
TTTTGAGGTTAGCCCTTCATGGAGACATCCCTATACTTCACAAAAAGTTCTAGATTTGTTGGTTAAATGTTCTAGAAATAATTTGAATAATGTTAAGCCAATAGCAATTTCCTATTTGCAAGTATAGATTTTTCGTTTTATAAGCTAATTAATTATATTTTAAATCAGAGGGTGAAATGGCTAGAATTACAGTAGAAGATTGTATAGAGAAAATAAGTAATCGCTTTGACCTCGTCGTTTTTGCAGTTCAGAGGGGTCGAGAACTTTCAGCTGGTGATGAACCTACCATAGATAGAGATAATGATAAGAATACAGTGGTGTCTCTAAGGGAAATAGCTGAATCAACTGTAGATATAGTGGCATTAAGAGAGAATTTAATTATTTCAATGCAAAAACAAATCCAAGAAGAAGAAAATGAAGATAAAGAAATTACTTCAGAAACTGAAGATAATATTATAAATGATGTAGAGAAAAATGCCGATAAGTTTGGGATGCAAGTTCAAGAAAAATATGAAGATATATAAAGGTAAAGGATAGTTGTTATTAAATGGAGTTACAGAAAGTAAATCCTAATATAACAAATTCAAGCTACGTCGATGACCATCATTTATTGATTAGTAGGGTAAAAAGTTATGATCCTCGCATAAAAACTGAAGTTTTACTGAATGCTTTTGATTTTTCTAAATCACGTCACCAAACTCAATTGAGAGATTCTGGTGAACCTTATTTTTTCCATCCTCTTGCAGTTGCCAGTATTCTTGTAGAATATAAATTAGACTGGATGAGTATAGCAACTGCTTTACTTCACGATACCGTAGAAGATGAAGTTGCTACAAGGGCAGAAATTAGAAAGCTTTTTGGCGCAGAAATAGCGAGATTAGTCGATGGAGTAACTAAATTTTCCAAGATTGAAAATCCTCAAGTTGAAATTAGAGAGGCGGATAACTTTAGGAAATTTTTATTAGCAATATCAAAAGATATAAGAGTCTTGTTAGTTAAGTTAGCAGATAGACTCCATAATATGAGAACTATAGAGTTTATTTCTTCCGAGGAACGAAGATCAAGAATAGCCAGGGAAACTTTGGAGATTTATGCTCCTTTGGCTGCAAGGATAGGTGTTCAAAAAATAAGAGAAGAACTAGAGGATATTGCTTTTGCCGAATTAAATCCTTCAATTAGAAGCTCTTTATCTAAGAGAATAGATTTTTTAAGAAAAGAAGATGGGAGGTTGGTAAAGGATATAATTTATAAAATAAGTTTAAAATTTAAGGGAAATAAAAATATTCTAGATATTCAGGGAAGAGAAAAAACTATATATTCTATATGGAAAAAAATGAATAAATCTTCTATTCCTTTCGAGAAAATTTCTGATATTTATGCTTTTAGAATTATATGTAAAGATGAAGAGATATGCTATAGTACTTTGGGGACTATTCATAGAATATGGCCTATGCTACCAGGAAAATTTAAGGATTATATTTCTACTCCTAAATCTAATGGCTATGCTTCTTTACATACAACAGTTATTGGACCTGCTGGAAGAGCTATAGAAATTCAATTAAAAACTCAAGAAATGCACGAAATAGCTGAATATGGCGTTGCAGCACATTGGGACTATAAAAGCCGCGGAAGTAAACGAAAAAAAGAAGATAAAAAAAATTCCAAATGGTTTAAAGAGCTAAATGAAATTTTAGGAAATTCTACCGGCCCAGAAGACCTATTAGCTAATACTAAAATGGAAATGTATTCTGACCAAGTTTTTTGTTTTACCCCTAAGGGAGATGTAATATCTCTGGCTAAAGGAGCTACTCCTATAGATTTTGCATTTGCAGTGCACTCCAAGATAGGAGAAACCTGTGTAGGTGCGAAAATTAACGGCAGATCTGCCCCTTTACAAACCCTTCTTTCGAATGGTGATCAAATTGAGATTCTTAGGTCTAAGGCTCAGAGTCCACAATCTACATGGCTTAACTATGCGATTACAGGTAAAGCAAGATCATATATCAGTAAGTATATAAGACAAAATGATAGAGAAGAATTTGCAAAATTAGGGCGTTCAATACTGGAGAATAGATTTTTATCAAAAAATAAAAAGTTCTATGATAAGATATTAGATCCTATATTAAAGAAATTAGGTTTCAGAAGTAGAAGGTCGCTATTTGTAGCAATTGGGCAGGCTAAAATAACTAGTGAAGATGTAATAAATCATATCCTTCCAGATAACATTAAACATGAAAAAATGAGCTCAGATAGTTCGAATAAGTCAAATCAAATATCTCTTAAAGGCTTAAAACCTGGTGTGATTTTTCATATGGGAGAATGCTGTTTCCCACTTAAAGGAGAAAGAATAATTGGATTGATGACCGAAGGTAGAGGAATATCCGTTCATACGCTAGATTGTTCTACTTTAGAAAGGTTTTCAGAAAACCCCGAGCAGTGGATAGATTTAGCCTGGGATGATATAAAAATTAATAATAATTTTGGAAGAATAAATGTCATTCTAACTAATAAAAAGGGAAGTTTAAATGTGTTAACTGAAACGATTGCAAAATTTGGTGGTAATATCACTAATCTACTAGTTAACAGAAGAGCAGACGACTTTTTTGAGTTGTCAGTTGATATACAAGTTGAAGATATTAAACACTTAAATGAAATTATTACTGGTTTACGAGCAAGCATCAATGTATTCGAGGTTAAGCGAGTAAAAGATTCTTAAACTGTATAATTTTGCGAGGATTTAAAATATGCCAAATATGTATGAAAAAGAAGTTTTAGATATTTATAGATCGGTAGGAGCGCTCCTAGAGGGTCATTTTATTTTGTCTTCAGGTTTACATAGTAAAATTTATCTTCAATCCGCTCTAATTTTTTCTCGTACAGAGATTGCCAAGGAGGTATGTAAGAAACTTGCTGATTTGATTAAAAAACGAATAGATATTAGTGAAATTGATATTATTGTGTCCTTAGCAATGGGCGGAATAATACTAGGTTATGAAATTTCTAGACAACTAGTAGTTCCTAATATTTTTCTAGAGAGAGTAAATAATGTCTTTGATATTAGAAGAGGATTTAACATAAAAAAAGGAAGTAAAGTTCTAGTAGTGGAAGATGTTATAACTACTGGAAAGTCATCACTAGAATGTTTTGAATGTGTTAATTCTAAAGGCGGAGAGGTTGTAGCTGAAGCAGCTTTAATAAATAGAGGTGGAGAAGATGTTGAGCTTGGGGTCCCTCTTATTAGTCTGGCAAATATTAATATTCCTAATTATCATCCTGACAAGTTGCCTGAAGATTTGAAGAATATCATTGCAGTAAAGCCAGGAAGTAGACACATTTAAAGATGTTATTTAAGTCTAGATATAAAGAAACCTTTTTAAATAAAATAAATAAATATATGTGGCCTAAGAGCGGTTGGAAAAGAGCAGGGCGATATTTATCACTAAGAGTTAAACGCTTACCAGGAAGCCCACATTCTATAGCTTTAGGCTTTTCTTTGGGAACAGCAGTAGCAATGACCCCACTTTATGGAGCTCATTTTTTGTTAGGAATTTTTTTTGCATGGCTTTTAGGAGGAAGTATTGCAGCCTCTGTAATAGGGAATTTAATAGGTAATCCATGGACCTATCCATTTGTTTGTTTAATTAGTTTTAAAGTGGGCACTTTTTTTGTTTCCAGTAATATTTCAGATTTAGTAACTATTGCTTCTATATCTAATGAGCTTTCGTCCTTGGGACAAATTATTGTTTCAATAATTATAGATGGAAATTTCTATAAGGCATGGGGATCACTTACTAACTTAGATTTGATTCCATTAATGATAATAGGCTCAATACCTGTCTCATTAATCGTTGGCTTGATAAGCTATTGTTTGTCTAGAAAGCTAATAAGTGATTATCAAAATAGAAGAAAAATTAAAATTGCAAATAAATCGAGAAAAAATGGTGACTAATTATATTCGTCTAGGAGTAAACATTGATCACGTTGCTACAATACGTAACGCAAGAGGTTCTATACACCCAGATCCCATAAAAGCTGCTAAAATTGCTCAATTTTCTGGAGCTGATGGAATTACTGCACATTTAAGGGAAGATAGAAGACATATTTCGGATGATGATATTAAAAAATTAAAAGATCAAATTGAAATTCCTTTAAATTTAGAAATGGCTCCAACAGAAGAAATGCTTTCTATTGCCCTGCAGGCAAAACCAGAAAGAATATGCTTGGTTCCAGAAAAAAGATTAGAGATTACAACTGAAGGTGGGTTAGAAGTAAAAAATATAAAAAAAAGCAAGTTATTATTGTTAGAAAAAATTATAAATAAGTCATATAAAAATAATATAAACGTTTCCTTGTTTATTGATCCAGATGTCAAACAAATAAGATCAGCAAAAAATTTAGGTGTTAAAATAGTAGAGTTGCATACCGGAAGTTATTGTTCTGTGGATAAAAAAAATAAACAGCAAGAGTTAGAAAAATTAAAAACAGCTGCTGAATATGCATATAAAGAAGGAATAGAAGTACATGCTGGCCATGGTATTAATTTTGATACTGTTGTAAATATTTCAAAAATAAAATATATATCTGAATTAAATATTGGCCATTTTATTATAGGAGAGGCTATATTTTGGGGATTAGAAAAAACTATAATTAAAATGAGAGAGAAGATAGATTCAGCGATATGATAATAGGAATTGGTCAAGATATATGTGATGTAAATAGGATAAATTCAACGTTATCTAAATTTGGAGAACGTTTTACGCACAGAATATATTCTATAAATGAAAGAAATAAATGTGAATCAAGGAAAAATGTTGCTGATTGCTATGCGAGAAGGTTTGCTGCTAAGGAAGCTTGTTCTAAAGCGTTGGGAACGGGATTTAGAAAAGGTGTTTTTCATAAGGATATAGAAGTATTAAACTTATCTTCTGGAAAACCAACTTTAAAATTACAAGGTGGTGCTTTATCGAGGTTAAACGAGCTATGTCCAGAAAATATTTCTCCTTCTATAGAATTGAGTATTACGGATGATAGAAAATTAGCTTTAGCATTAGTAATTATATTTGGAATAAAAATTTAGAGATTGAGTTATGTTTTTTAATAAAAAAAATATAAAAACAAAACAAAAGAGTAGTTTTTTAGATAATGTTAAAACGTTCATTATTGCAGTAATTATTGCATTAGTTATAAGAACATTTTTATTTGAACCCTTCAGTATCCCTTCCGGGTCAATGAAACCCACACTTTTAGAGGGAGACTACTTGTTTGTATCAAAATATTCTTATGGTTTTAGTAGGCATTCTTTCCCCTTTAGTTTTCCTCCATTTAATGGGCGTATATTTGGTAAGTTTCCAGAAAGGGGTGATGTGGCCGTTTTTAAATACACTAATGATACAAGTATTGACTACATTAAAAGAATAGTGGGTTTGCCAGGTGATAAAATACAAATAATACAAGGAAATTTATTTATTAATGGAAATAAAGTTTTAAAAAAACATAAAGGTAAATGGAGAGCAAGGGATCGCAATAAGGTACTTCAAACTTATGATCTTTACGAAGAGATATTATTTAATGGTCTTTTGTTTGAGGTGCTGGATGCTACGCCTAATGGAATGCTTGACAATACTGACATTTATATCGTTCCTGAGGGCCATGTATTTGCTTTGGGTGATAATAGAGATCAGTCTTCTGATAGCAGAATACTTACCCAGTTGGGATTTATACCTTTTGAGAACTTAGTTGGAAGAGCTGAAATAATTTTTTATTCTCGAGATAGATTTAATTCACTATGGAAGTTCTGGCATTTTCCTTCTTCAATTAGGTTGGATAGAATTGGAAAGGGAATATAGTTTGGATCATTCTAGGGTGTACAGTGAAGTTAAATCAACTATAGGTTATCAATTTGATTCAAATAGTTTACTTCTAGATGCACTTATACATCCTAGTTTTATTTTAGACAAAAATAATAATAATTTTGAAAGATTGGAATTTCTTGGCGATAGGGTTTTGGGTTTAGTAATTGCCAATTTTTTATTTGATAAATTTTCTGAAGAGTCTGAGGGAGATTTGGCATTAAGATTATCAGAATTGGTTAGTGGAAAAAAAGTGCTGGAAATTTCTAATAAATTAGATTTAAAAAAAATTATCTTACTTACAAATGGGAATAGATCAATAACAGTTAATGATGGTATTTTGATTGATACTCTTGAAGCTTTAATAGGAGCAATATTTATTGATGGAGGACTAATAAAAACTAAGAAATTTATTTTAGACAATTGGGAGAAATTAGCTTTAAATTATAAAACACCACCTAAAGATTCTAAATCTCTATTGCAAGAATGGGCAATGGCAAATAATTTTAATATGCCTATATATGAGAAATATAAAAAAAAGGGACCGGATCATTCACCTATATTTTTTGTAAAAGTTAAAATAGAAAACTTTGGGGGAGCTACAGGTGAAGGCTCATCAAAAAAATTAGCTGAAATGAATGCAGCAGATTTTCTCTATAAAAAGATTTAATGAATGAATTTATAATGGATAAAATAGAATCTAAGTTTGGCTATGTAAGCGTAATTGGTGCTACTAATGTAGGAAAATCTACATTGCTTAATAACTTGATAGGTCAAAAAATATCTATAGTTACTAGGAAAAAACAAACTACAAGAAACAAAATTATAGGAATATTTTGTGAAAAAAAATCTCAAGTAGTTATTATTGATACTCCTGGGATATTTCAACCTAAGCGTAAGTTAGATAGAGCAATGGTAGCAGCAGCTTGGAGCACAATAAATGATGCTGATCTAATAATAATAATGCTTGAAGCTAATAAAACAATCGAATCAAATACCTTGATTTTAAAACATTTAAAGGAGTCAAGGTCAATAGACAAAAAAAAATTAATCTGTGTCATTAATAAAATAGATTTAGTGAGAAAAGATAACCTCTTATATTTTATGAATGAGGCTCGTGCATTGATAAATTCTGAAGAGTTTTTTCTTATTTCTGCATTGAATGGAGATGGTGTTAAAGATTTAAAATCTCATTTATCCAATAACATACCATTAGGGGTGTGGTTATATCCTAAGGATCAAATTACTGATATTCCATATCGATTATTAGCTTCAGAGATAGTTAGAGAAAAACTGATGAATGTATTGCATCAAGAATTACCTTATGAATTAGCTGTCGAAACAGAGAGTTGGAACGAATTAGATGATAATTCAATCAGAATTGACATGTTGGTTTATGTAAACAAATTAGGACAAAAAAAGATTTTAATTGGATCCAATGGTAGTAATATAAAAAAAATTGGAACTATGGCAAGGAAAGAAATAAAGGATATGTTGGGTAAAAATGTTCATCTTTTTATTTATGTAAAAGTTCAAAATAACTGGGATAATAATCCAAACTATTTTAAAACATTGGGTTTGAAATATAATGTGTAAAAAGTATGCAATGGCAAGATAAGGGAATAGTATTATCATCTAAAAAACATGGTGAAAGAGCTCTTATACTTAAATTCTTAACTAATCATAATGGTGTTTATTCAGGAGTTGTAAGATATGGCACTTCAAAAAAGATTAGGTATATGTTTGAACCTGGAAATCTATTATCTTTAACATGGAGGGCTAGATTACCAGAACAAATGGGATCATTTCAGTGTGATGCACTCGAATTGTATACAAGTAAAATCATTAATAAGCCATTACATTTATCTGCACTATGTTCCCATACTTCTTTACTAGATTTGCTTTTGCCAGAGAGGGAAAATTGTAGCAATATTTTTACCAGCAGTATGGATCTGATAGAACAACTTTCTTCAAAAAGTAAATTATGGATGTATGATTATATTAGATGGGAGATTTATTTTTTAAGTGAATTAGGATTTGGACTAGATTTAAAAAAATGTGCAGTAACTGGGAAAAAAGAAAGTTTAACTTATGTTTCTCCCAAGACTGGACGCGCCGTCTCAAGAGAAGCTGCAGGAAAATGGGCGGATAGACTACTACCATTGCCATCCTTTATAATCAATGACTATTATGATGCTGAGCTATTCGGAAAGAATCTTCAAGAAGGAATAAAATTATCTAGTTATTTTCTAAATAAATATTCAGAATTAATTGGTCTAAAATTACCGTACGCGAGAAATGCTTTTGTAAAAAAAATCAGCAAATAAAATAATATTATTATAAGGTA
>PTKJ01000049.1 GCA_002937675.1 Alphaproteobacteria bacterium MarineAlpha9_Bin1
GATGATGCTTTGCTTGATGGGAAACAAGTCATGAAAAACTTTTTAAACCTAGTAGCATCGGAACCTGATATTTCTAGAGTACCCATAATGATAGATTCATCCAACTGGGAAATAATTGAAAGTGGTCTTAAATGTATACAAGGAAAAGGCATAGTAAACTCCATAAGTTTAAAAGATGGAGAAAAACAATTTCTACATAAAGCTAAAATAATTCAATCTTATGGAGCTGCTACAGTCGTTATGGCATTTGATGAAAAAGGGCAAGCTGATAAATATTCTAGAATGATTGAAATTTGCAAACGTGCTTATAAATTATTAGTTAATAATATAAATTTTTCTCCAACAGATATTATTTTTGACCCTAATATTTTCCCTATAGCCACTGGAATGAAAGAACATGAAAATTTTTCCTTAGACTACATAAATGCGGTTAAAACCTTAAAAAAAGAATTTCCTCTTGCATTAACAAGCGGTGGAGTAAGTAATATATCATTTTCATTCAGAGGAAATCTTGGAATTAGACAAGCAATGCATTCTATATTTTTATATCACGCCATGAAGGCAGGTTTAGATATGGCAATCATTAATGCAGGACAGCTATCTATATATGAAAATATAGATCCTAAACTAAAAAATATAATAGAAGATGTAATATTTAATAAACATGTAGATGCAGCTGATCAACTTTTAAAAATAGCAAAAGAAAGTTCCATACAATCAATTACTAGTAAAAATGTACATAATTGGAGAAAGCAAAATGTTAATAAATGTATAGAATACGCCCTTATTAATGGGATAAGTGATTTTATAGTAGATGATGTTGAAAAACAAAGATTGAAGAATATAAGTCCTCTGGAAATTATAGAAGGACCTTTAATGAAAGGAATGGGTATAGTAGGGGATTTATTTGGTTCTGGGCAAATGTTTCTGCCACAAGTAGTGAAGAGTGCTCGCGTTATGAAAAAAGCAGTCGGGCACTTATTTCCTTACATGAAAAAAAATAAAGAAGGTAAAAACTTAAAACAACCAATAGTTATTATGGCTACTGTAAAAGGAGATGTTCATGATATAGGTAAAAATATTGTATCAGTGGTTATGCAATGCAATAATATAAAAGTTATAGATTTAGGAGTTATGGTTCCCGCGCAAAAAATAATAGAATCTATTAATAAATATAAACCTGATATACTTGGGCTTTCAGGACTAATAACCCCATCTCTAAATGAAATGGTGAGTGTAGCAGAAGAGCTTAGAAATCAAAATATTAACATTCCTCTTCTTATAGGAGGGGCAACTACTTCTCGTCTACACACAGCATTAAAAATTCTTCCAAATAACCTAGGTCCTACCATTCATGTAACCGATGCATCTCGATCAGTTCATACTCTAAATTCATTAATAAACCCCATTAAGAAAGAAATATTCATTAAAAATATAAAGTCTGAATACTCTCAACTAGTAGACAAGCACTTAAAAGGAAATAAACCAAATCTTGTAACCTTAAAAGAAGCAAGAAAAAATAGAAAAAAAATAAGTTGGGAAAACTATGAAGCTACTGTCCCAGAATTTATTGGAAACAAATTAATAAATAATATTAAGATCAGCGAAATATCAGATTATATAGATTGGACTCCTTTTTTTCAGACTTGGGAATTAAAAGGAAGATATCCAAAATTATTTGAAGATAAATTAGTTGGAAAAGTAGCAAAAGAATTATATCAAGATGCGTTAGATATGTTGAAGTTAATAACAACTAATAATCTATTAAAACCACAAGCCATAATTGGATTCTATAAGGCAAATTCAAAAAATGAAGAAATTAAAATATATGACAAAGAGAACAATTTAATAAATATATTTCTATTTTTAAGACAGCAATTAAAAAAATCAAAAAAAATTCAAAATTTATGCCTGTCAGATTTTATTGCTCCAAGTAATTTTAAAATTGATGATTATCTAGGTTTTTTTGCAGTTACTATTAAAAACAATTACTCTAGTAATTATGAACTAGATCTTAAAAATGATGATTATAACTCGATCATGTTCAGGGCACTCTCTGATAGATTAGCTGAAGCATTAGCTGAAAAAACACATTTGGAAGTTAGAAAAAGTTTTTGGGGTTATTCCAAAAATGAAAAATTCACTTCTAATGATTTGATTAAAGAAAAATATCGTGGAATTAGGCCTGCACCAGGTTACCCAGCCTGTCCTGACCATTCTCACAAAAAAGATATACTAGATTTATTAGATGCAAAAAAAATGATTGGGATAGATCTGACAGAAAATTTTGCCATGACGCCATTATCTTCTGTAGCTGGATTCTATTTTAATCATCCAGAAAGTAGTTATTTTGGTGTTTCCAATATTGCCGAAGATCAGTTAAAAACTTACGCAGATATAAATAAAATTCCACTAACAAGAGCAAGAAAATTATTTTCCGAAATCATAGAATAATTTATCAGCTTACATTGCAATAATTTCCATCTAAAGATAAATATTTTTTTTGTTCATCTTTATAGAAAGTTTTTTCCCCTGAATCTAAAAGTACTTTTAACATATTAGGTATTGGCATATTTTTTTCCTTGCATTTGTTTATAAAATTATTACTTCCTGCTAAATCCAACAATTCAAATGGTCCTTTAGACCAGGCAAACCCCCAACGCATAGCCCTATCTATATTGACAATATCATCTGCAATTTCTGGAATAAGATCAGCTGCATACCAAAGGGTAGAGCCCATAATATCCCATGCTAGTTTTCCTTCTAAACTTTCGTTAAAAATAAGAGAAATACCATTATCATAAGTATACTTTTGAGCAATCCTCCAACTTTTTTTATCTAGGTCATAAACTTCTTTAACTTTTTCAGTTTCATTTAATTTTTTTATTCTGTAAAATCCCCCACCAGTCTTTCTACCTAGTTGACCATTTTTAAACATCTCCAATTCAGCTTCAGGTAGTAAAACATAATCTCTTCCAATATCTTTCTCAGGAAGATTCTTAGAGAGATTTAAACCTACAGAATTCATCACATCAAGTCCTATCAGATCAATTAATCCATATAGGCCTGTAGGAGGAAGCCCCATAGGCTTTGATAATAAAGCATCGATTTGTTCAATAGTAATATCTTTTTTTCTAGCATCTGTAGATTCATGAAGTCCTTTCAAAAGTAAAAAACACCCTATTCTATTACCAATAAAATTTACTGTATCCTTTCCATTTACTACACCTTTATTAAATACTTTTTCCAAAAACGATCTCAAAGTATCAATAACTCGTGTCGAAGTTCTTTCACCTGGAATTAACTCACATAACTTCATTACTTTTACAGGATTAAAAAAATGGGTAATGCACACATTTTCCAATAATCTTGAAGAGATATTTTTCGTTATTTCTCTAAGAGGAATACCGGAAGTATTGGAGCTTACTATTGCATCGGGATTTTTATATTTATCTATTTCCTTAAAGATACTTCTTTTTATTTCCAGGTCTTCAACTACAACTTCACATATCCAATCAAAGTCTTTAATTTTGTTAAAATCTTCATCAAAGCTTCCTATTTCAATATTTTTTATTTTAGAAACATCTGATAATGTAGGATTATTTCCCATAAGAAGCCCTTCTCTACCTTTTAAGACTAGTTCTTTGGAAGTGTCTAATAACAATACTTTACAATTTTTTTCCGCAGCTAAAGCCGCTATGCCAGACCCCATAGTACCTGAGCCCAAAATGGCAACTGAATTAATTTTTGGTGTCATGTTCTCCTTTCCTTACAATGAGCAAAATAATATTTATTTGAATATTTGTTTTTTCTTATAAAAAATACACTATAATAATGATTTGTAAAATAGGTAAATAAACTATGGTTTCACCAAAATTTTTAAAATTTGATACATTAAGCCTTCATGCTGGCCAAGAACCAGACCCCAAGACTGGTTCACGTGCTGTTCCTATCCATCAAACTACATCATATATGTTTGATGATACTGATCATGCTGCTGCACTATATAATTTAGAACAGCCAGGTCACATATATTCGAGAATATCTAACCCTACTGTTGCAGTTTTAGAGGAAAGAGTAAGTGCCTTGGAAGGAGGAGTAGGTGCTATCGCCACGGCTAGTGGAATGGCCGCATTCTTTCTTACTGTAGCAACTTTAATGGATAAGAATAGCCACATCGTTTCTTCAGGATCGATTTATGGAGGAACACACAATATTTTATCATACACTTTTCCAAGATTTGGTATAAATACTACTTTTGTTGATCCCCGCAAACCACAAAATTTTAAAAAAGCTATTCAAAAAAATACTCGTCTAGTATTTGCTGAAACCTTGGGGAATCCTAATATAGAAGTTTTAGATGTAGCAAGTTTATCTAAAATAGCACATGAAGAAAGAATTCCATTAATGGTAGATAGTACCTTCACGACTCCTTACTTGATGCAACCTATAAAATTGGGCGCAGATATAGTTATGCATTCAATGACTAAGTTTATGGGAGGGCATGGAATAGCGATTGGTGGAATAGTCGTAGATAGTGGAAAGTTTAATTGGAAAGATAGCAAAAAGTTCCCTAATTTAACCGAACCCTATAATGGATATAACGGATTGATATTTGAACAAGAGTTTGGCATCCATGCACTAACAATGAGAATGAGAGCGGAGGGTATGAAAGATTTTGGTGCTTGTCTCAGTCCAACAAATGCTTTTTACATATTACAAGGATTAGAAACATTGCCCATAAGAATGCAAAAACATGTTGAGAATACTAAAGAAGTTGTTTCATTTTTAAGTGAATGTGATGATGTAGAATGGATAAATTATCCTTCATTAAGAACCCATAAAGACTACAATCTTGCAAAAAAACTTCTGCCTAAAGGTGCAGGTGCCATTTTTAGTTTTGGAATAAAGGGTGGAAAGAATGCAGGTAGAAAATTAATTGAAAATGTTTCCTTAGCATCTCATTTAGCAAATGTAGGAGATGCTAAAACTCTTATTATTCACCCGGCATCTACTACACACCAACAAATGAGCAAAAAAGCACTAAAAAATGCAGGTATTAAAGAAAATCTCATAAGAATATCTGTTGGATTAGAAGACCCATCTGATATTATCGAAGATTTGACGTACGCCATAAAGATGTCTCAACGGAATTAATTATGAATATAAAAATTAAAGGTAAAAATATTAATATTCGTACAGGAGGCTATGATCTAAAAAATAAAAATAAGGCACTTCTTTTGATACATGGAGCGGGAATGGATGGAAGTATATGGCAATTACAAACTAGATACTTGGCCAGCAAAGGAATAAGAACTTTGGCCGTAGATCTTCCAGGTCATGGATTTTCAGATTCTCCCTCTTTAAAAACCATAGAACAAATGAGTGACAGGTGTTTACAACTTCTTAATTACTTAAAAATAAAATCTGCTGTAATAGTAGGACACTCAATGGGTTCTTTCATTACTTTAGAAATGGCAAAAAAAGAAAATAAAATTATCAAAGCTATTTCTTTATTAGGAACATCTCATATTATGCCCGTCCATCCTGATTTAATTACTGCTTCTGAGAATGATTTAGTAATGGCTTCATCACTAATGGTTGACTGGTCTTTAAGTAAAAAACAACATCTTGGAAACCACCCGGCTCCCGGATATTGGATGATCGGCTCTTCTGTTAGGCTTATCCAAAATTCTCCGAAAGGTACACTTGCTAATGATTTAAAAGCTTGTAACAACTACAAAAACGCTTCTGACTCTGCAAAAAATATTTCACAAAAAGTACAAATCATATCAGGAGCAGAAGACAAGATGACACCTCAAAAAAATGCAATAACTCTTGCGGAAAATTTTGATAATGTGAACCTGAGAGTAATTCAAGGAACAGGTCACATGCTTATGATTGAGAAACCTACTATAATAACAAAAGAATTATACAATTTTACTATAAGTAACCTGATAATATAACAACAAGGAGTTTCAAATGTTTTTAAATATGAAGACTACAGTATTAATTTTTCTTTTCTTAGTTCTTATAGGAAATCCATTAAAAGCAGAATGTCTAACTAATGAAAAAATTGTAGAGATAATTAATGGATCACCTTATAGCCCAATAGAGGGTATAAGTGCTGACATTTCACTAGAAGAAGCATATTGCAGTCAAAAAAAATATGTTAAAATACTAACAAAAAGCATGGGAAAACCCATTGGATATAAAGTTGGATTTACTGGTAAAGCAACACAAGAAAGATTTAAAATAAAAACCCCGGCTACTGGGGTTTTATTTAAACCAATGTTCATAAAAAATGGATCTACAATCAGTAGAGACTTTGGTCATAGAACTTTGATTGAACCAGATTTAATGGTAGTTGTTAAGGATTCCAAAATTATGGAATCTACAACACAACTGGGAGCTGCTAAATACCTCGATACAATTCATCCATTTATGGAATTACCTGCATTACAAATAAAAAAAGGAGAACCAATAACAGGCGCCGTTATAGTGGCTATAAATATGGTAGCAACTAAAATGGTTATGGGTCCCGGAATCCCCATTCAAGCAAATCAAGAATTTATAGATGCAATGGGAGAAATGGAAACTATTTTTTCTGATGAAAACAATAAAGTAATTCAAAATGCTCCAGGTTCATCATTATTAGGAAACCCAATGAACGTTGTATTATGGCTTATAGAAGAATTTAATAAAAGGGGAATTACTCTTCAAAGTGGTGATAGACTAAGTTTAGGATCAGTAGGAAAACTATTCCCTCTGGAATCTAATAAAATATATACATATACTCTCTCGGGTTTACCAGGTGGACCTTCTAGTACCAACGTTATTATAAAATAAAATTATTTGAGAATGCAGAGGTTTTATGTCAAGAAAAGTATTTCTTAACGGCAATTATGTAGAAGAAGATAAGGCCAAAATATCAATTTTTGACCGTGGTGTATTATTTGCTGACTCCGTATATGAAGTAACAGCTTTTAAAGATAATAAATTACTAGATTTTATTGCACACCTAGAAAGACTTCGCAGATCACTTAAAGAAATTAACATACACTATAACATTATAGATAATGAATTTATTGCAATACACAAGCAACTTATAAAAATCAATAAGCTAGAAAATAAAGAAGGACTAGTTTATTTGCAGATATCAAGAGGAAATGCAGAAAGAGATTTCCTAATTTCTAAAGCAAAAATTAAACCGAATATATTTGCATTTACACAAGAAAAAATAATAAGTAACGATCCTAAATTAGAAAAAGGTTTGTCTATCATTTCTGTAGAAGATTTGAGATGGAAAAGAAGAGATATTAAATCAACGCAATTACTATATCCATCGCTGGTAAAAACAGAAGCTATAAAAAATGGAGCAGATGATGCTTGGATGATAGACGAACAAGGAAATGTTACAGAGGGCACTTCCAATAATGCATATATTATATTAAATAATACAATAATTACACGTAATCTATCAAATGATATACTTCATGGAACTACTAGAAGAGCCGTTTTAAACGTGGCAAGTAACCTTAAATTAAAAGTTGAAGAAAGACCGTTCAGTATAGAAGAAGCTAAGAATTGTCAAGAAGCTTTTATTACTTCTGCTTCAACATTGATAGCACCAGTTATAAAAATAGATAATGTAACTATAAGTAATGGTTCTATTGGACCAATTACAAAAATACTAAGAGAGACTTATATTAAAATTAGCATAAAAAATGGTATCTAGCGTCTTCAATAACACACATTAAGGAACAAAAATGAGAATTCGAATAAAACCCCTCAATATGTTAATGGAAGAAATATTTAATAAAGCTGGATGTTACAAAAACGAATCTAGAAAAATAGCAAAATACTTAATTGAAGGGAATTTGACTGGTCATGATAGCCATGGAGTTAGTCGGACATCTAGGTATATTGCAGGCCTTAAAAATGGTACCATTAAGGCCAATGTAAAACCAATAATTGAAGTTGACAAATTTAATTACTGTGTTGTCGATGGAGATGGAGGTTTTGGACAGATTGTAGGACCATTTGCCTGTAATATAGGAATCAAGAAAGCTAAGAAATATGGAAACTCTTTTATTTCAATAAAAAACTCATTTCACCTAGGTAGGATAGGAGATTTTGCGGAAATGGCCGCGGAAAAAAATATAATATCTATCCATTTTGTAAACAGTAGTGGTTTAGGTATACTAGTTGCACCATTTGGATCTTATCAGCAACGATTTTCTACAAACCCTTTTGCAGCAGGAGTTCCTATAAAAAATAAAAAGCCTTTTATACTTGATTTTGCTACCTCATATGTATCAGAGGGTAAAATATACGTTGCAAACCAAGGAGGAAAACCTTTGCCACCAGGATCATTAGTTGATGGGAAAGGAAAAAACTCTTCCGACCCCTACGTAATATATGGGACTCGTGACCCTGTTCCTTTAAAACGAACTGGAAAAGGAGCGATAAAAACCATGGGCGATCACAAAGGTTCTGGTTTAGCCTTTTTATGCGAACTTTTAGCAGGAGCATTGACAGGAAGTGGTATGACTAAAGAAGGGCAAAAAGCTTTTAGAAATGGAATGTTTTCTATCTATATAAACCCATCTTCATTTATTAATTCAAAATATTATGAAAAAGAAATCTCTCAATACATAAAGTTTTTTAAATCTGCTGCCCCTATTGATAAAAATAACAAAGTTCTTATTCCTGGAGAACCAGAAAACAAAAATAGAAAAGATAGAATTAAAAATGGAATTCCATTAACTGATATAACCTGGAAAGTAATTAAAAATATAGCTGAAGAGCTCAGTGTCAATTCAAAATTAATTCAAAACTGTCAAAAATAAACTCATTCAACACTAAATCATTTTTTCAAGACGAGTACGAATTAATTCTTCAGATTCAGACATTATTCGATCGATTAGCTCTTGAACAGTAGGAATATCATGTACAAGCCCGGCTACCATTCCACAAGACCATGGGCCAGCATCCATCTCTCCTTCTAACATCACGCGTGGATACACGCCAGCTACTTCTTTAACTATATCTTCAAATTTTATATCGGACCCAAGCTCTTTCTCTTTTTCTAAAATACGTTCTACAGCTTTGTTATTTAGAACTCTTTCAGTATTACGTAATGGTCTCATTACCAAGCGCGTATCAAGTTCAGTAGCCGCTAAAATAGCTTGCTTAACATTTTCATGCACGGGAGCTTCTTTTGTAGCTATAAAACGTGTTCCCATATTCATCCCCTCAGCTCCCATAGCAAGAGAAGCTACTAAAGATCTTGCATCAGCCATTCCACCTGAAGAAACAAAAGGAACCTTTAGTTCTTCAGCTGCACGAGGTAATAATATCATATTTGGGATGTCATCTTCTCCAGGATGCCCCCCACATTCAAAACCATCTATTGAAAGAGCATCGCAGCCTAATCCTTCCGCCTTAAGAGCGTGACGTACGGTCGTACATTTGTGTATTACCTTCATTCTATTTTCTTTAAGCATAGGTAGCCATTTAGCAGGGTTATTCCCTGCTGTTTCTACAATCTTAACACCTCCATCAATAATAGCTTTAATATAACCGGGATAATCTGGAGCTTCAATGACCGGAAGGAATGTAAGATTTACGCCAAATGGCTTATTAGTCATCTTATTGCAACGTTCTATCTCCTTAGCTAGATTCTTAGGTGTCTTCTGAGTGAGACCAGTAATAATACCTAGACCACCTGCATTGGAAACAGCCGCAGCAAGTTCGGCAAAACCTACATAATGCATGCCTCCTTGAATAATAGGATGTTTAATTTCGAACATTTCAGTAATGAGGGTTTGCATTTAATGTCTCCAATAATTAATTAAAACAATATGTTACTACAGATAATTAATAAAGTTTATTTCTATGAATAGTCTACCTAGACTTTCTTAGATTAACAAATTTATAACCATTATTACAGATTTATAATAAAATTATATTTACTTATATTTAAATGCCACTTCATAATAAAATTCTAGATTTTAACAATAATATATTAATTTAGGAGTTAAATATGGAAAATAAACTATACCATGAAGGATTAAAAATTCGTAAGAAAGTGCTTTCTGAAGAGTATGTGGATAAAGCTATATTGGGAGCTGACAGTTTCAATAAAGAATTTCAAGAATTAATTTCTACCTATTGCTGGGGTGAAATTTGGACTCGAGATATTCTTTCAAATAAGCAAAGAAGTATGAATAATTTATGTATGTTATCAGCTCTTAATAAATGGCAAGAATTTGCTATCCATTTTAGAGGAGCAATAAAAAATGGATGCACATTAGCTGAATTGAAAGATGTATTACTTCAAATTACAGTTTATTGTGGAGTTCCATGTGGAGTAGAAGCTTTCAGGCATGCCAGAAAAGTATTGGAGGAAGATAAAATAGATATCGAGAAAGAGTTTAAAAATTATGACTAAAAAAATTGGCTTTGTTGGTTTAGGAGATATGGGAAAACCAATGGCATCAAATCTTAAGAATCGTGCAATTAATTTAATGGTATATGACATTGCTGGAACAAAGGATAGAGCTCCAAAAGACACAATAACTGCTAATTCTTTGACTACTCTTATCGAATACGCTGATATAATATTTTTGTCAGTTCCAGATGCAGAAAGCTCTATGAATATTATTGATGAGGTACTAAAAAGTAAGAGAAACTCATCAAAAGTTATTATAAATTTATCTACTATAGGTGTTGCAGAGACTCAAAATATTTTAAATATATTGGATACAACTCCTATTACTTATATAGATGCCCCAGTTAGTGGAGGAAAAACAGGAGCAATTAATGCTAGTATCACAGTTATGTGGAGCGGTTCAAAAACAGTTCTAGAAGAGCTGGAACCTTATCTACATAGTTTTGCAAAATCTATTATATTTATAGGCAAAAAACCAGGGCAAGGACAAGTGATGAAATTGCTGAATAATTTCTTATCAGCCGTCGCTATGTCTGCTACATCGGAAGCGATTTTATTAGGTTTAAA
>PTKJ01000005.1 GCA_002937675.1 Alphaproteobacteria bacterium MarineAlpha9_Bin1
AAATTTTAAATATATAATATAAAGTTATATCAATTATTATTAATCATTCTATTGTTTTATTCATTTTGAAGGTATATGTTCTTGAGCAATTACCTGAAATATTTGTAGTAAGAGTGGATATGAAAATTAATGGCAGTTCCATAAGATCGGGAAATATTATTTTACACCAAGGTACTAATTGGCGTGCAATAAAATGTCAGGCTGTAAAACCCGGGAAAGGGGGAGCTTTTAATCAAGTGGAATTACGTAATCTGGAAAATGGCTCAAAATTAAATGAAAGATTTAGGGCAAATGAGGTGGTAGAAAAATTAAGTATAACAACTAAGACTTATCAATTTTTATATGGTTCAGGCAATATTTTAACTTTTATGAATACAGAAACTTATGATCAAATTGAACTTTCGAAAAGCCTGATAGGTGATCAAAAATTCTTTTTACAAGATGGAATGGAGGTAAGTTTA
Organism: Alphaproteobacteria bacterium MarineAlpha9_Bin1; assembly: GCA_002937675.1. GTDB lineage: Bacteria > Pseudomonadota > Alphaproteobacteria > TMED109 > TMED109 > MarineAlpha9-Bin2. The sequence goes on from PTKJ01000005.1 coordinate 462, forward strand.
GAGATAGTAGAAGAAAAACCAGTAGGAATATCTTTGCCTGAACAAGTTGTTCAAGAGGTATTGGAGACAGAAGCTGTTGTTAAAGGCCAAACTGCTTCTTCATCCTATAAGCCTGCTATGGTAGATAATGGATTACGTATAATGGTTCCGTCGCATATTGAGGTAGGAGTAAAAATTATAGTTTCTACTATAGATTGCACATATGTTGGCAAGTATAAATCATAAGGAGTGAGAAAAATTAATGATCAGATATTCTCCAAATATTAGTGTTATGTTTGATGCCTCAAGAAAGGCTTCAAAGCATATACTTAGAGATTTTGGGGAGTTGGAGCATCTACAAGTATCAGTTAAAGGTCAAAATGATTTTGTTACAAATGTTGATCTTAAAGTCCAAGAAATAATTCACAGAGAATTATCAAAAGCTAGACCGGGTTTTGGATTTATCATGGAGGAAGGTCAATCTGAGAAAATAGATTCAGAAAACGTATGGATAATAGATCCAATAGATGGAACAATAAATTTGATGCATGGACTTCCATTCTTTGCTATCTCTATAGCTTTGAGATCTAATAACAAAATAATTGCAGGAGTAGTATATAACCCTATTCAAAATGAATTTTACTGGGCTGAAGATGGAATGGGTGCATATTTAAATAATAAAAGGTTAAGAGTTTCTGCTAGAAAAAATCTCGATGAGTCTTTAATGTCATTGGGCCTGCCTGCCTTAGGAAGAAAAGATCAAGAAAAACGTTTAAAAATGCAAACTTTGATAATGAATAAAGTAGCGGGGCTTCGAAGTTTTGGTGCTGCCTCTCTTGCTTTGGCATTAGTAGCCGGTGGAAAATTGGACGGATTTTGGGAGTTGGGCTTAAGTATTTGGGATATTGCTGCAGGGGTCATCCTTGTACGTGAAGCAGGGGGGCTAATACTCGGAATAAAAAAAAATGAAGATCCTTTAGCAACCGGAAATATTATAGCTGGAAACCCAAACATAGTTTATGAACTTCAAAAAGTATTAGCCACTTAATACCACATTATGTATATTTTGTAATGGGTAAGTAATAAATTTTGTTTAGAAATTTTAATATTAATAAGTTTAATTTAAGTTTTTTGGAAAAAAAGTGAATAGTCCGATAAGATTTATTCAGAGAATGGTAGTTTTTATAGTAGTTACCTCTCTGATAGGAGCTTTTTTGGTGCATTCTTTACTGGATGCCTTTTACACAAACCCAATGCTTAACGGGTTAATAATCTTCGTTTTATTCTTCGGTATTGTCGTTATTTTTCGTCAAGTTTTTACATTAAAACCTGAAATATCTTGGGTTGAATCATATAAAAGAAGTCAAACTAAAGGGCTCACTTCTTCAGTTAATAATCATAAATTGGTATTACTGGCTCCTATGTCTAGTATGTTAGAAGAGCATAAGGGGCGACCTGCAATGTCTTCGATAGCAATGCGTTCCTTATTAGATAGTCTAAATCTCAGATTAGATGAAAGTAGAGAGATTTCTAGATATATGATAAGTCTTTTGGTTTTTTTGGGATTATTAGGAACATTTTGGGGATTATTAATTACGATAGGTTCTGTAGGCTCTGTAATAAGTTCTTTAGGTATTAATGATGATGATGCAACAACCATGTTTCTTACACTCAAGGAAGGATTAAAGGAGCCTCTAAATGGAATGGGCACTGCATTTTCATCTTCTTTATTTGGTTTATCAGGTTCACTAATTCTAGGATTTTTAGACTTGCAGGCTTCTCAAGCTCAAAACCAATTTTATAACGATGTAGAAGAATGGTTGTCTTCTATGAGTTTAATTTCAACTTCTCGTGCTTCTACATCAAAATTATTAGCAAGTGAAGAAGAAGGTGTTCCAGTCTATGTACAGGCTCTTCTTGAACAGACAGCGGAAAGTGTGGATGCTCTTCAACGGACTCTGGGAAGAGGAGAAGATGAAAGGAAACAATTTGCTGACAACTTTGCTAATCTTGCAGAGAAAATGGGTGCAGTTGCGGACCAAATAAAAAATAATCAGAAGTTACTAAGTAATTTTTCTGGTGGAATTGATGATGCCACTAAAGATCATATTAGAAATCTAGATGTTTCAATGGGAAGATTAATAGAGGAAAGTAGCCAAGGAAATAAACAGCTTATATACGAACTCAGATCTGAAATAAAAATTTTAGCTAAAACTGTGGCAATGGCATTAGATACTAGTGTCTCCGGCAAAAAACTTTCTACTTCTACGAAGATTAGCGAAGAAAAAACAAGAAGCAAGCCTATTTCAGCAAAGAAGGAGTAATTTTTTTTGATTCGTAGCAAGAATAGGCATACAGCTGATATCTGGCCTGGGTTTGTTGATGCTATTGCTACACTTTTGTTAGTTTTAGTATTTCTCTTAGGACTATTTTTCATTTCTGAGTCAGTTTTGTCTAGATTACTATCTAATAAAGAAGATGTTATGCAAGGTCTTAATTCTCAGATAAAACAATTATCTGAATTGTTATCGCTAGAACGAAGAGAGAATAGAGATTTATCGGATACTATATCTCAACTGAATAGACAAATTAATCAAGCAGACGCTAATACTGATTTTTTAACCTTAGAAAATACTGAATTAAAAAATAAAAATGAAGAATTTATTGTTCTTTTGAAAAATATAGAAAAAAAATCTTCAGAATTGGATTATAAGAATAAAGATTTGAGAAGTTCCTTTGAAGAATTATTGGCGACATTTAATGCAACTAAAGTTAAATTAGTCGACGCTGAAGAAGAAATAACATTGTCAGAAGCTGCGAAGAAACAAGTCGTAATATTAAACGCTCAAATTGCTAGTTTAAGAAATCAATTAGCTAGTATTCAGAAAATATTAGATGATACAGAGGAAAAAATTAAGGAAAAAAATATTAAAATAGTGGACTTAGGAAAAAAGTTAAATACTGCATTAGTTTTGAAAGTAGGAGAGCTCAATCAATATAAATCAGAGTTTTTTGGCCGATTGCGAAGTATTTTAGGAGATAGAAAGGATATAGAAATAGTAGGTGACAGATTTATATTCCAATCAGAGGTTTTATTTGATTCAGGATCTGCTGATCTAGGAAAGGAAGGTTTAGATCAACTTTCACAATTATCACAAATTTTATTGGATATAACGAAAAAGATTCCCGATGATATTCCTTGGGTGATACAGATACAAGGGCATACAGATCCAAGACCAATTAGTACATTTCATTATCCCTCTAATTGGGAGTTGAGTACAGCCAGAGCAATATCTGTCGCAAAAGTTTTTATGATGTCAGGATTGTCCTCAGAAAAAATTTCGGTGGCAGGTTTTGCCGAATTTCAACCATTAACGAAGGGCGTGGATGAATCTTCATATAGAAGGAATAGACGCATAGAAATTAAACTAACTCAGCCATAAATGATTAATTTAATCTTTTTAAAGATGAAGGGTATCTGGGTATATGGATTCGTTTTCTAAATAAGTTGGCCATTTTTTTCCTGTAACCAGGCACTCAATGATTTTTGAAATTGCCGGTGATGTCATTATCCCATAACCGCCTTGTCCAATTAACCAGAAAAAACCTTTTTGAATAGGATCTTCAAATACGGCAGGGGACCTATTCGGAAGAAAAGATCTTAATCCGGCCCACTTATGATCAATAGTATTTATTTTAAATTCTGTTGCATTTTCAATTCTATCTACAGTTAAAGCTATATCAATCTCCTCAGGTTGTGCGTCACAAGGAGGACTATCAGTTTCGTCTGCAGGTGAAGCAAGAATTTTTCCTGCCTCGGGTTTAAAATAAAACTTGTCTTCTATATCAATAACTACGGGCCAATCATAAGTACGTATATCTTTTGTGTGTTTAAATATTATAACGGTTCTTCTTTTAGGAGTTAGACCCAAAGTGTTACAGCTTGCAATTTTTCCTATTTCGTCGCCCCAAGCGCCTGCAGCATTAATTATATAACTTGCTGAATAACTTCCCTCTCTGGTTATAATTTTCCATTTATTATTATTTTTTTCAATATTAGTGACTTCTGCATTTAAAACAATTTTTCCTTCATTATTTTTAAACCCCTTCAGGAACCCTTGATGAATTAGATCAACATCTATTGTCTTACCATCTGGTTCAATTAAAGCACGGTGAATATATTCTTTTTTTATAACTGGAACTATACCTAATGCCTCTGATTGTGAAATTTCAAAAACATTTGTTTTGTTGGATTTGGCATATGCTAATTCTCTTTCTATAGCATAATTTTGATCTTTATTAGAAATAAATAATGATCCCCCTGAATCTTGCATTAGTTTATTATTTCCAAAGCATTCTGGAGGGCTTTCTAAAAAATTACGACTAGCTCTGGTTATGGCTCTTATTTTTGCGTTCCCATAATTTTCTGTAAAAAAGGCAGCCGATCTTCCTGTAGTGTGATAACCAGGAACAGATTCTTTTTCAAGTATTATTACTTTTCCATGTTTTGAAAGCCTATAGGCTGCAGATGAGCCTGCAATGCCAGCACCTACTACTAAAAAATCAGCTTTGGTTATTTGTTCAGATTTCTTGAAGTTCATTATTATTCTGCTATTTGCGGAGATTGGTTTTCATCGTATTCGTTTTCCAATCCTCTTAGTCTATCTGCCACATGACTAGAGGGTTTTGTAAATCTAGCAAGCAAGTTATATAATGCAGGGACTAGCAAAAGACTTAGAATAGTGGAAAAAGTTACACCCCCAACTATCACCCATCCTATTGAAGCTCTGCTTTCTGCTCCTGCTCCTGTTGCTAAAGCAAGTGGCATTGCCCCTAGAACTGTAGCAATAGTTGTCATGAGTATTGGTCTTAATCTAGCTAGCGAGGATTCTTTTACTGCGTCCTTGATTGATCGTCCTTGTTCGCGGAGTTGATTTGCAAACTCTACGATAAGTATAGCATTTTTTGCTACCAAGCCTATTAACATTACAAGACCTATTTGGCTATAGACGTTTAGTGTAATACCAGTAAAGTACAAAGTAGCTAATGCCCCTGTTAAAGCGAGGGGTACAGAAAGTAAAATAATAAAAGGATGAATAAAACTTTCAAATTGTGCAGCAAGGACAAGAAAAACAATTATTAGTGCTAATGCAAAAGTTAGGGCTAAAGAACTTGAAGAGTCTCTGAATTCTCGAGATTGACCAGCATATGATATTCTTGCTTCAGGAGGCAGCGAAGTTCGTGCAAGGTTATCAAGGTAATCTAAAGCCTGCCCTAAACTATAACCTGGACCTAAAGATGCAGAAATAGTCACTGAACGCATTCTGTCAAATCTATTTAATTCTTTAGGAGCAGCTGTCTCTCTGGTAGTGATAAGGTTATTTAGAGGGATTAATTTATCCTTGGTATTACGGACATATATATTTTTTAGATCGTTAGGAGTAATCCGGTCCTGTTTTCTAGCCTGTAAGACTACATTATATTGTACTCCTCTATCATTAAATGTAGTAACGAAACGTGATCCCAACATAGTTTCTAGTGTCCTTCCTATATTAGAAATAGAAACTTCCATACTTGCGGATCTATCTCTGTCGATATCTACTTTTAATTCAGGCTTAGTCTCCTTATAATCAGCGTCTATGCTGAGAAGTTGAGGATTTTCATCTCTCGCTTTTTCTATAATAATTTTACTCCAGTCTTTTAAGGTATCATAGCTTGGTCCTCCGATTACAAATTGAACTGGAGATTTTCTACCAGGTTGATTCAAGCTAGGAGGGTTTATCGCGAAAACATTTGCTCCTGGAATTGCAAGTAATTTAGGAAAAAATTCTTTTACAATGGCTTGTTGACTTCTAAGACGTTCCTTCCAAGGTTTAAGTACTACGAAAGCAATGGCAAAATTTACAGGACTAGGTCTACTCAATCCAGGAGCTAAAACGGCAAACAGTGTATCTATTTCATTTGATCCAGAAGGTCCTATAGTTGATAATGTGTCTTCAACTTCAAGTAAATAATCTCTAGTATAGTTCAAGGTGGCACCCTCAGGAGCCATTAAAACTACAAGAAATACACCTCTATCCTCTGTAGGAGCGAACTCCTTAGGAATTTTTTCATAAAAATTATATGCAATAGCTGAAAATGCTATGGCTACTGAAAAAACTATAATTGGAAAACTAAGTGATTTATTAAGTAACCACTCGTATCCAATATTAATGCCGGTAAATATTTTTTCTGAAAATCTAAAAATCAAATTATTTGATTTTTTTTCCTTAAGAATTCTTGAACACAGCATGGGAGTTAAAGTTAGAGCTACTATACTTGAAAAAAATACTGCCCCTGCAATAGATATTCCGAACTCACTAAATAACCTTCCTGTGTTTCCTCCCATCATAGAAATTGGAATGAATACTGCGATCAGCGATAAGGTAGTAGCAATTACAGCAAATCCTATTTGACGAGTTCCTCTATATGCGGCTAATAAAACAGGCTCTTTGTTTTCGATCCTTCTGTGAATATTTTCAAGAACTATTATTGAATCATCCACTACTAGTCCTACAGCAAGTACATATGCTAAAAGTGTTAAGACATTTATGGAAAAACCAAAAATATTAAGTATTATAAATGATGATATAAGAGAGACTGGTATTGCAATAGCAGGAATAAGTGTAGCCCACAGAGATCTCAAAAATATAAAAATTACTGCTATTACAAGGCACATTGCAATACTTAAAGCTTTAAAAACTTCTTTTATTGAAGCATCAACAAATCTAGATTTATCGTATGCTATAAAAAGTTCTATTTGTTTTGGTAGATTGTTTTTTACATCTTCCAATTTAGCTCTTATCCCATTAGAAATTTCTAATTCGTTTGCTTTTGATTGTTTTATTACACCTAAACCTATTGCAGGTTCTCCATTAGCCCTAACTTCATACCTTTCTTCTTCAGTACCTAATTTTACTTCGGCTATATCACTTAGTCTGATCAGATAGTCTGATTTTTGATCAATAACTATTCTTCTAAATTGTTTTTCTGTTACTAAACCGGAATCAGTTCTGACTGCAAATTCTCTTCTATCAGACTCCACTCGCCCAGATGGTAGTTCAAGGTTTTGTTTTTTTAGTGCATCTTCTACATCACTTACAGTAATTCCTAGAGCAGCCATAGATCTCCTGTCTAGCCATATTCTCATAGCTGGCTTTCTTTCACCACCGATCATAACTTTTGCCACTCCGGGAACTACTGAAAAAATATCTACCAAATATCTGTCAGCATAATCACTAAGTTGTATAGCGTTCCATTCTTTGCTTCTCATTCCTATCCATATAAAGGGACTTGCATCAGCTTCTGTTTTCATTACTATGGGAGTTTCTGTATCTAATGGAAGATTTCCAATATTTGCAGAAACTTTGTCTCTAACGTCGCTTGCCGCATCATCTATATTCCTAGAAACTACAAATTCAATAGTTACTTCAGACCTTTCTTCTCTGCTTTTGGATGTAATTTGTTTGACGCCCTCGATGCCGCTGACTGATTCTTCTATAATTTGTGTCACTTGACTTTCTATGATTGTTGCAGGAGCGCCTTTATAAAGAGTTATAATAGAAACAATAGGTGCATCAATATCCGGATATTCTCTTATAGCCAAATCTTTCATTGAAGCTAGACCAAATATTACTAATATTAAACTTATGACAGCAGCAAATACAGGTCTTTTGATGGAAATATCTGACAGTATAAGTGTTTTTTTATTTAATTGTTTTTTCTCTGTCATATTGAGTACCTAAAAATATATGCAATTCATTGTCTATTGATCCACTGCGTTTCTAATGGTTACTTTAGTTCCATCTCTAACTTTTTGGATTCCTCCAACTATTACGATAGATGTTTCTTCTAATCCGCTTGTAACTTCTACTTCTCCAAAGAACCTTTCTCCTAATTTTACTGATCTTGCTTTAGCTCTACCCTCTTCTATTGTATAGACTGTTCTTTGAGTGCCATCCGCAATTACAGCTTCTTCAGGAATAATTATAGCTTCTTTCCGATTAAAAATTGGAAGTTTTACAATCATAAACATTCCTGGCTTAAGTCTGCTATCCAGGTTTTTTATTTGTGCTCTTACGGTAATAGATCTAGATTCTTTATTAACTCTGCTATTTATAGACTTTATTTTTCCAGTAAACAATTCTTCACCCCAGGCTCTGGTGTATGTACTGACTTTGGTTCCTATCTTCAAGGTGGAAATGGCTGACTCTGGAACCTCAAAGTCTAATTCTATGGGGTTTGTAGCGTCTAGTGTAGTAGCAATTTCCCCCGGCTCTAAATATTCACCAATACTTATATTATTTAGGCCAATCATCCCTGCAAAAGGTGCTTTAATTACTTTTTTATTTAGCTTAGCCTTAGCTATTGTTAGTTCTGCTATTGCTTCACTGACATCAGTTGCAAGCTGGTCTACTTTTGTTTTTGCAATATTATTTGTTTTTGAAAGTTTTTCAGCACTAGCCAATAATCTTTTTCTTCTTTCTAGTAATGCACTCCATCGTTCAACTTCTGCTTGTTCAATTTTAGAATCTAGAACAAGCAAAATTTCATTTTTTTCAACCGTTTCACCTTCAACAAATTTTATATTCTTAATTATTCCACTTACTTCGGTGGTAATGTCAATTGCATCTGAAGCTTTCAGATTTCCTACTACTTCTATTTTTACCACAACTTTATCTATTCTAACTGACTTTGCATCAACGGCAGTAGGTGGACGTTCAGCTTTTTTGTTATTTTGGTTGGCATTACTTTGTCCTAAAAGAGAGTCCCAATTATCCCAAATATACCAAGAAGTTAGTCCAATAAATGCAACTATTACAATTTGTACTAAAGTAGATCTCAAAATTGTACTCCCTTAATAAACAAAAACTGTCTAGGTAATGTTTGATTTAGACTTTAAGATGGTGATACTCCTATATAATTTAATTTTTTTCAAGCAGTTGTGATACAATTTAGTTATTAATATTTAAATATTAGGAGATGTATTTATAAAATGACGGGTAAAATATTTAAAAAAGAGGAACTAAATAACTTAAGTTTCGAGGATTCTTTAAAACAATTGGAAAAAATAGTTGAAGAACTAGATTCTGGCTCTATGGATCTAGAAAAAGCTGTAGAAGCCTATGAAATAGGAACTCAACTTAAGAAACATTGTGAAACCAAATTAAAGGAAGCCCAAGAACGTATAGAAAAAATAGAAGTAGGAGAAGATGGAGAACTCAGTATAAGTCCTCTAGAAATAAAGGAATAAATTTTGAAAGACAAGAATTTGTTACTTCATTTAGGTGACTTTTGTAAAAAATTTGATGTTTATTTACAGCTTTGGTCAAAAAATTCAAATTTTCCTGATAGACTAATTAATAGTATTTCATATATAAATAGTTCAGGGGGAAAAAGAATAAGGCCCTTTATAGTGTGCCAAACAGCTAATTTATTTGGAGTAAACTTTAAAAAATCAATAGCAGCAGCAGTTTCAATAGAAATGCTGCATACTTATTCTTTAATACATGATGATTTGCCTTCTATGGATGATGATGACTTAAGAAGGGGTAAAAAGACTCTTCATAAAAAATATGATGAAGCAACAGCTATATTAACTGGGGACAGTCTATTAACTGAATCTTTTTTATTGCTTGCTATGAATTATGGAGACAAGAATCCCAATATGTGTGTGAATTTGAGTTTACATTTAGCTAAATCTGCAGGAGGAGAAGGTTTGGTAGGGGGACAAATTCTGGATTTATATCCTGAGAAAAAGACTTTCAAAAGTATGACTAAAATGCAATTTATGAAAACAGGAGAATTAATTTCTTGTTCCGCAGCCTTTGGGGCAATATTGGGAAATGCTTCAAAAAAAGATTACGATAATATGATTCTTTTTGGAGATAAGATAGGAAGAGCTTTTCAAATTACTGATGATCTGTTAGATCTTTCTGGCAATGTAAAAGTTTTAGGAAAAAAAACAAAAAAAGATAAAAAACAAGGGAAACTCACTCTTGTAGATTTTAAGGGAGTAGATAAATCAAAAATTATAGCTCAGCAGTATATTCAAGAAGCAATAGAGTTATTATCAAAGTATGGTAAAAAATCAAACGTGTTAGTTGATTTATCCAATTATATAATTAATAGAAGTATATGAAAAAAATTAACTTACGCTTAGATGATCTTTTAGTTAAAAAGGGTATGGCTAAATCCAAGTCATTTGCACAGTCTCTAATTATGTCTGGTAAGCTACTTGTGGACAATAAAATATCAGATAAGCCTGGTCGCTCTGTCCTTTTAGACTCAAAAATAGAATTAAAAACCCCATTGTATCCTTGGGTTTCAAGAGGAGGGGTTAAATTAGATTATGCACTAAATGTTTTTAATATATCACCGCTTGATTTGGTAACTCTTGATTTGGGATCTTCTACTGGAGGGTTTAGCCATGTATTGAAGGAGAGAGGAGCTAAGAAAATTTTTGCCGTTGATGTTGGATATGGGCAGTTCGATTTAAGTTTGAGAAAAGAATCCAATATTATTTTATTAGAAAGGACAAATGCACGTTATCTTACTATAAAACATATTTCAGAAAAAATAGATTTAGTAGTATGTGATGTAAGTTTTATAAGCTTGAAAAAAATACTTGTTTCCCCATTAGATCTTACTTCAAATAAAGCTCAATTAGTTGCTCTTATAAAACCACAGTTTGAAGTTGGTAAAAAAGAGGTTAGTAGAGGAGGGATAGTTAGAGATGAATCGGTTAGAAAAAAATGTTGTACTGAGATTCATAATTGGCTTGAAAGCAAAATGAACTGGAAAGTAATGAATGTAATTGAGAGCCCCATAAAGGGAGCTAAAGGTAATATAGAATATTTCATATATGCAAAAAAATAGATATTTACCTGTTCATTTTGTGATATTCATTGTTTGGTCTCATATCGGTTGCTAGGGCTATTCTATTTGACATATTGAAGAAGCCAGTAACTTCAGCTATTTCTAAAATTTCTTCATCCGAAAAATTTTCTTGTCTTAATTTATTTCTATCTGAATCTTCAACTTTATCAGGAAATTCAGTTAATTTTGCAGAAAAATCTAGCATTATTTTATGTTTTTTTGAAATTCTAGAAGATCTATAATTCATAACTAGTTCTTCACCTAAAATCGGATCATTAGACAACTTTCTTAATGAAGCTCCATGAGCTACAAGACAATAAAAACATTTATTTATACTTGAAACAACTACAGCAATCATTTCTCTTTCCATTTTTGTAAGAAATCCCTCATCTAACATCAATCTATTATAGAAATTAACAAAAGTTTTTAATCTTTGAGAGTCAGTAGCATTGGCTTTTATAACATTAGGAATGAATCCAAGTTTTTCTTTGCACACTTCTACATAATGTTTCATGTCTTCTTCTAGAAGTTCAAGCTTTGGTTCTAGATTTAGATCCCAGATATAATCTTTGTTATTTTCTTTTTTCATCTAATTTATTCTTTTGAGGACATTTTTTTTGATATAGAGATGTGTTGCATTACATGGTCTGCAAGAACACAAGCAATCATGGCCTCGCCAATAGGAACAGCTCTTATTCCTACACACGGATCATGTCTCCCTTTAGTTATTATTTCCTTTTCTTTGTTTTTAGTATCAATTGTCTTGATAGGTCGTAAAATAGAACTAGTAGGCTTCACTACAAATCTACTTATTATGTCCTGCCCACTCGATATACCACCAAGGATTCCCCCAGCATGATTAGAGGTGAATTTAGGATCGTTGTTTTTATCTATAATAATTTCATCTGCATTGGTTTCACCTGTAAGATTGACAACGCCAAACCCATCACCTATTTCTACTCCTTTGACTGCATTGATACTCATTAGTGCACTAGCAATATTAGAATCTAATTTATCATATATAGGCTCTCCTAATCCGACGGGAATATTGTTAGCTTCAATTTCTATGATTGCTCCACAGGATAATCCTTGTTTTCTAATTTTTTCGAGATGAGTTTTCCATTTGCTTACGCAATCCTTGTCCGGACAGAAAAAGTCATTTTGATTAATTTCAGCCCAGTCCCAATTATTTCTGTTGACTTTTATAGGTCCTACTTGAATTACTGCGCCTCTTATCTTTACTTTATCATTCATTATATGGGCTAAAATTTTTTTTGCTACTGCCCCTGCAGCAACTCGCATGGCTGTTTCTCTCGCTGAAGATCTTCCTCCACCTCTATGATCACGTATGCCGTATTTCATTTGGTAAGTGTAATCAGCATGTGAAGGCCTATATATATTTTTTATGTTTTCATAATCTTTTGGACGTTGATCTTCATTAATAATGTGGAGTGCAATAGGTGTACCAGTAGTTTTGCCTTCGAAAACTCCTGAGATTATTTTTATAGAGTCTGATTCTTTGCGTTGGGATACAAATTTTGAAGAGCCAGGCCGTCTTTTGTCTAAGTCAACCTGAATATCTTTTTCATTAATATTTATTCCAGGAGGTACTCCATCCAGGACACAACCTATTTGTGCTCCATGACTTTCCCCATAAGTAGTAAATTTAAATAGCTTGCCAAAAGAATTGCTTGCCATTTTAAACCACCGAAATATCTGGTGCATCTGGGGATTTCATTCCTACAAGATGATAACCACAATCTACATGTAAGACTTCACCAGTAGTCCCGGAAGCTAAATCAGATAATAAAAAAACTGCTGCCTTACCTACATCTTTTAGAGTTATATTTCGTTTAAGAGGTGCATTATATTCATTCCATTTAAGTATATATCTGAAATCTCCTATCCCTGATGCTGCCAAGGTTCTTATAGGACCAGCAGAAATTCCATTAACGCGAATATTATCATTTCCTAGATCTGCTGCTAAATAACGCACGCTAGATTCTAAAGCTGCTTTTGCTACGCCCATAACATTATAGTGGGGTATAACTTTCTCTGCTCCCATATACGTAAGAGTAATCATACTGCCATTAGGATTCATAATTTTAGATGCTTCTCTGGCGACAGAAGTAAATGAATAACACGAAATTTCCATAGTTTTTAAAAAATTATCTTTTGTTGTATCTATATATTTACCTTTAAGCTGCTCTTTGTCAGAAAATGCAATAGCATGAACAAGAAAATCTATTTTACCCAAGTTGTTTTTGATTGTGCTAAAAGTTTTTTGGACTGATTTTTCATCAGAAACATCACATTCAAATATAGCAGGAGATTTAATTTTTTCAGCTAAAGGCTTTACTCTTTTTCCTAGCATTTCCCCTTGATAGGTAAGTATTACCTTCGCACTGTTATCAAATAATTTTTCGGCAATACCCCAGGCTAAGGATTTATCATTAGCAAGCCCCATAACCACGCCTAATTTATTTTTCATCAGTTCTGTGTTCTTATTATTATTTTTGTCAGTCATTTTAATCTCATTTGCCTAAGTTTAAGAACTTGTACAGATATAATATAAAAATAAACTTTTTGTCTTATTTTATAATTGGAATTTTCAAGTTTAATAATAATATATATAATAATTTGTTCAAAAGTAAGTTATTTTATGAAATAAACTTTCTAAATGTGAGTAGGGCATAATATGAAAAGTAAACAAAATAAGTTAGATCCTATAAAGATTTTTGAAAAATGGTATTTGGAAGCTAAAAAATCTGAGCTAAATAATCCTAATGCTTGTTGTTTAGCTACTTCAGATTTAATGGGATATCCTTCAGCAAGAATGATTTTAGTAAAAAAATTTGATGAAAGAGGCTTTATATTTTACACCAATCTTAATAGTAAGAAGGCTGAAGACTTTAGCAGAAACATAAAAGTCGCGTTGTGTTTTCATTGGAAGTCTACAGGCAAACAAGTTCGAATAGAGGGTCCTGTAATAGATTTGCCTGATCAAGAAGCTGATGATTATTTTGAATCCAGAGAAAGAGAAAGCCAAATAGGGTCCTTGGTTAGCAAACAATCAAAACTATTGACTGACGGAATTTCAGGATTAGATAAAGAGTTTATGATAGAGAAAAGAAAACTAGGAAATAAAAAAATACTGCGTCCTTCGTTTTGGTCAGGAAAAATAGTTGTACCTGAGAAAATAGAATTTTGGAAATCAAGAAACTACAGGTTACATGAACGAATTTTATTCACGGCATTTAATAATGAATGGAAAAAGGAGTACTTATATCCATAAATATGGTTATTCTTCGGGATATAAGACTCCAATGGTCTGGGCAATGCAAGCTGGTCTTTCTTCGTTTTCAATTTCTATAGTCAGCTCATTTTTAATGCGATATCCACTACCTTTAAACTCTTCTACTTCTAGTAATTTATAACTACCTTTTACTTTAGATCCAGCCTTAACCGGAGATAAAAAACGGACTCTATCAAGTCCATAATTAACGCTGTGTGCAATATTTTTTACCTCATATGTATTGTATCCCATCCAAGGAGCAAGAGATAGTGTAAGAAATCCATGGGCTATAGTTGTACCAAAAGGGCCTTGCTTAGCTTTAGCCTCATCTAAATGTATCCATTGATAATCTTCAGTAGCTTTTGCAAACTCATTTATTCTTTCTTGCGTCACCTCTATCCATGGACTTGTTCCTGTAATTTTGCCAATATAACTTTTTAATTCATCTATTGAATTTAAACTTAACATGAAATTCCCCAAAAAATATTTCTTACTAATTATTCATGATATATTATAATAACTTAAATTCTATAATTTTTTTGGTAGTTAAGAGAAGTACAATATTTTGTCAAAAAAAGTTAAAAGAAATAAATTAACTAAAGACCAATATATGGTTGCTGTTGAAGGTTCTACTGAAATGCCTTTTTCTGGTGCTTACAATTATGAAAAACGCCAAGGTGTTTATCTATGTGTATGCTGTGATGAAAAATTATTTGGATCGGACAGCAAATTTAATAGTGATACAGGTTGGCCCTCTTTTCACTCTACCTTCAAAAAGGGAGCTGTTGTAGAGTACATAGATGAAAGTCACGGAATGATAAGAAAAGAAGCAAGGTGTGGTTCATGTGATGCGCATTTAGGACATGTTTTTGATGATGGTCCTAAACCTACTGGTTTAAGATATTGTATTAACTCTGTAGTATTAAATTTTAACCCAGATTAATTTTTCACCAGTGTTAATATTTTCTTAGAAGGAATAAAGCGAGGGCCTAAATTTTCGGCAAAATCATTACTTTCTTCGATAAATTTTTCTATACCATAATTTTTTATCCAACTATAAGGTCCGCCTGTCCATGCCGGAAAATTGCATTTTTTAATGGAAAAGTAGTCTTGCTCTTCTATTTTATTGTTTTTCATATAATTGTCTGCTTCACTGCTAAATTTATTCACGAGTATAAATAAAAGTCTTGTTTCAATTTTAAAAACTTCTGGCTGTGTTTTTGATAAGGCAACAAGCTCTTCTAATCCTTTCCAAATTTTTATTCTTACTGTATTTTTATAATCATAGAACCCTGCACCTGATGACTTTCCTTTTCTGCTCTTTTGTTCCATTAGACCAATAAATGCTGTAACATTTGCATCAGAAAAATCTAGTTGGTTTATAATATTTTTAATTTCTATCGTATCTGCAGTAGCTAACGGCCCTTCAGAACAACCAATTCTTTTTCCTGCATTTTCAATTATTGCTGGAGATACTCCCTGTAATAAAAGTCTTATTCCTTCAGCAGCATAATTTTTTCTTAATATGTTTGCTAATTCTTTGATACTAGAATTTAGTAAATTTTTTCGAGGCTTATTGATTACTAATGTTTTTATCATCGCTTTTGTCTCTTGATGGTTTAATAGCCATACAAAATTTCGAGATTCAATTTTAGTACCTGAATCAATATTGCTATTTAAACCTTCAAATAAGCAGCTCATAAAGGTTTTAACTCCTGGGTAATGGTTTTTTGTTATGGAATGTGTTTTTGAGATAGTACCAATAAAAAATCCAAAATTTTTTTCATCAAAAGGTTTTAGTTTACTATCTTTGTTATTTTTATCATCCCAAGGTTGAACAAAAGTACTATCATCAAGTATTATTTCTTTGGCTCTTTTCATCAATTGATTTTTAGCAACTATTTCATTAACTATTTTTATTTTCAACGCCTCTGATGCTGTTAGCGATTTTCTATTTATAATTAAGTCTATCGTTTGATTTATTCCTATTAATCTTGGAAGCCTTTGTGATCCCCCCATTCCCATACATAATCCAAAATTTAAATCTTTTATTGCAAATAAAGTCTCTGGATCATCAGCAGCAACTCGGTAATGGCTTGATAAAGCAATTTCTAACCCACCCGAAAATGTTTTTCCTTTCAGTATTGAAACTACTTTCTTTCCGGAAGATTCTAAAGTTCTAAGTATTTTGTTTTGCTTTATTATGATATTAAATAGTGTTTCCTTATCTTTAATTTTTAATAATTCTTTTAAATTATAGCCAAAGTGAAAATCTTTTTTTAGAGAATTGATTATTACTCCCTTAATATCTTCGTCATTCGTAAGTTTATTTACTACATACTCAAATTCATTAATAACGCTTGTATTGACAGTGTTGATCTCAGAATTTTCAGTATCTATTGAGAGAATACAAATACCTGTTTTCTCAACTTCTAATTTAAAATTTTTTAGAATCATAAATATTTAGACACGCTCAATGATAGTTGCAGTACCCATACCTGCACCCACACAGAGTGTAACAAGTCCAGTTGAGAGATCTTCTCTTTCTAATTCATCAAGGATTGTTCCCATAATCATTGCGCCTGTTGCACCTAATGGATGTCCCATAGCAATGGCGCCGCCATTAACATTTACTTTGGAGTGATCAATGTTGAGTACATCCATGAATCTAAGCACGACTGCTGCGAATGCTTCATTCATTTCAAAAAGATCAATATCAGAAACATCCATTTTTGCACGTTTAAGAGCTTTTTCTGCAGAAACAGCTGGACCTGTTAACATTATTGTTGGTTCTGAGCCAATAGATGCAAATGAACGAATTTTAGCTCGAGGCCTAAGGTTATATTTTTTTCCCATTTCCTTATTTCCTATTAAAACCGCAGCTGATCCATCAACTATACCTGAAGAGTTTCCGGCATGGTGAACATGTTCAAGTCTCTCAATTTCTGGGTATTTTAATATTGCAACATCATTAAAACCTTGTAGCTTACCAATTTTAGAGAATGATGGCTCTAAGGAGGCGAGAGACTGCATTGTAGTTTCAGGTCTCATATATTCATCATGACTTAAAATTTCAATTTTATTTTGATCTTCTACAGAAACTATAGAATTTTTAAATCTTTTTTCTTTCCATGCTGTAGCAGCTCTTTTCTGGGAATCCACGGCATATTTATCCACATCTGTTCTAGAATAACCATACTTAGTTGCTAATAGGTCTGCAGATATTCCTTGCGGAACAAAATAAGTATGATACGCAACATCAGGATCCGCCATCCAGGCTCCCCCAGAACTTCCCATTGGCACTCTTGACATCGATTCTATTCCTCCACCTATGGTCATATCTGATTGGCCACTCATTATCTGTCCTGCAGCAATATTAATTGCTTCAAGTCCTGAGGCACAAAATCTATCTACCTGAACTCCTGCCACAGATTCGTGCCAATTTGCTTCTAATACCGCTGTTCTTGCTATATCTGCTCCTTGTTCTCCAACGGGATGGACACATCCGAGAATTACATCATCAACATCTTCTGTATTAATATTATTTCTTTTTTCTATAGCTTTTAAAACTTGTGATGCAAGTTTAACAGGAGCAACTTCATTTAGAGAACCATCTTTCTTGCCTTTGCCTCTAGGTGTTCTCAAGGCGTCATATATATATGCTTCATCCATTATCTTAATCCTTGTTACTGTTATAGAGTACGACTAATTATTTCCTTCATAATTTCATTTGTTCCACCGTAGATTCTCTGAACTCTTGCATCTTCATAAGCTTTTGCAATAGGGTATTCTCTCATATAACCATATCCTCCATGTAGTTGTACACATTCATCGATTATTTTACACTGTAATTCAGTAGTCCATAGTTTAGCCATAGCACCTTGTACCGCATCAAAATCTCCTTTTAAGTGTTTACTTATACATTCATCAATATAAATGCGTGCCACAGAAAGTTGTGCTTTAATTTCAGCCAGCTTAAACTTAGTATTTTGAAATTCTATAATTTTTTTTCCAAAAGCATTTCTTTCACTTACATATTTAATAGTCCAATCCAAAGCCGCCTCGGCAGCAGATACTGCACCGACGCCTATGCTAAGTCTTTCTTGCGGTAATTCATCCATTAAATGGTAAAAACCTTTACCTTTGCTTCCTAATAGATTTTCTTTAGGTAGTCTTACATTATCGAAGAATAACTCTGAAGTGTCTTGGGCTTTAAGGCCTATTTTGTCAAGATTTCTACCTCTTTTAAAACCCTCTCTATCTCCTTCACAAACAATAAGAGATATTCCTTTTGCGCCTGGACTTGATTCTGTTTGTGCTACCACAATGATTATATCAGCAGACTGTCCGTTGGTTATAAAAGTTTTTTGGCCATTTAGTATTATTTCATCATTTTGGTATTTTGCTGTTGTTTTTACTGACTGTAAGTCACTTCCTGTTCCTGGTTCTGTCATGGCTATAGCACTAATTAATCTTCCCTCACACATTCCTGGTAACCAAGAACTTTTTTGTGATTCTGTTCCATAGTGCAAAATATAAGGAGAAACTACATCGGAATGAACTTGAATCCCAGGACCTGATGCACCTACTTTCATCATTTCTTCCAAAACTATTACATTATGTCTAAAATCTCCTCCAGGTCCTCCATATTTGGTTGGTAAATCAGGGCATAAAATACCTGCAGCTCCAGCTTCTAACCAAAAGTCCCTAGAAACAACTCCTAATTTTTCCCATTCTTCATGATATGGAACCACATGTTTTTGAATAAATCGTTTTACACTTTCTCTAAAAATATTGTGAGTTTCTTCAAAAAGAGTGCGATTTGCTGACATTTTAAAATTCCTAATCTATCTAATCTGATATAGTCATTATTATAATAAATGATTGGGCTTTAAAAAAGGTAAATTTTTATTTTAGTATATTATTCGTTGTGATAATTAAATTTTTTATGTTTATCAATGATAGTTGGTTTTTATGAATACAAATAATTTAATAAAATTCGTCATCAATTTTAGCTTTATTTTTTTTGTTAATATCAGTCTTGTCAATTCTGCCAGTTATGAGTTTATTAAACAGAAAATAATTGAACTAAGAGAAGGGGACCTACAAAAACGAATAGAAACAGTTCAAATTTTGGGTTCTCTTTCTTCTAATGCTAATTTTGCAATTGCAGAGATGATAAACATTTTAAAAAATGATGAAAATCATGAATTAAGAATGCAAGTTATTAGAGCCTTAGAAAGAATAGGAGGTCAGGCAAATCTTACTGTTCCCGCCTTAATAGAAGCGCTTTCTGATAAGGACTGGCAGATAAGGTGGTCTGCGGCAGGAGCTTTAGAATCATTTGGTAAGAAAGCAGCAATGGCTGTTCCGGAACTAGTCATACTTTTACGAGATGATGAAAAATTTGTGAGAAATGCAGCTCTGAGTACTTTAGGGAAAATGGGGTCCATATCTGTATTGGCAATGATGAACGAAGTAGAAAGACCTTTATCTTACTCAGAAAATCAATTAGAGATAAAAATTATGTGCATAAGATCTTTGGGTGCATTAGGAGCTAGAGCCGTAATCGCTGTTCCTTTATTAATAAAACAAGCACAAAGTGATAATCCGGTGATCCGTAGGGATGCTCTCTACGCTTTAAGAAGAGTAGGAAGGGGTACTACTTTTCCAGGGCAAATAAGATGGTTAGCAGATCCCGATGAATTAGTTTGGCCTACCACTAGTACTGAAAATAATTCTAGCTTAGATATAGATTTTACAGAGGCTAAGAAACAAGTTATGGGAGTAATTATAAAAGCTCATTTAGATGCAATATCCGATCCAGATATGGAAGTTCGTTATGCTGCAGTAAAGGGATTAGCTGATTTTGGATTAGAATCTATGCCTGCAAAAGATAGGTTAATAATTTTTATGTATGACGAAGATCCATTAATTAGAAGAGTTGCTATAGATGTGTTTGCTTCGATGGGGCCTGATGCAGTTGATGTAATTCCTGATCTAGTAAGTGCACTAGGTGACTTTGATGTAAATGTTCAGTGGTCTGCAATACAAGCTCTTCGTTTAATAGGGAAAGAATCAGTGCCAGAGTTAATTTATATGCTAGAATATGATGAAGAAATTATTACGCCAAATATATTACGTACATTTGCTGAGCTGGGGCCATTAGCTTCTGATGCAACAGAAGTTCTTTTGGCAAAACTAAAACATACTAACCCAGAGTACAGAGCATTAGCAGCTGAAGCTTTAGGTGAAATAAGGAATCCGTCAAAAGAAGTTATTCGTTCTCTTAACTTATTATTAACAGATCCTAATAAAAATGTAATGCAATCTGCAAGTTGGTCGTTAAAAGAATTAGAAAAAATTAATTAAAAAAGGATTATAGCTTGGGTTATATTTCAAAAAACATAATAATATTTATGCTATTTTTGTTTATTAATAAAAACTTATTATCGCAAGAGATAAATGTTGATCTAGAACTTGTTCTTGCAGTTGACGTTTCTTCTAGTGTAGATGAAAAAGAATACCAATTACAAGTAAGAGGAATTGCTGCTGCTTTTAGACATCCAGATGTGGTTTCTGCTATCCAGGCAAGTGGGGAAAATGGAATTGCAGTTGCGATGGTTCAGTGGTCAGATAATGAGGAACAAGCTCTTGTAGGAGGGTGGCATGTAATCAGAGATAGTGCCGATGCAGCTGAATATGCTAGAATTATTAGACGTTCTCCAAGGATTATTCCTGGAGGTCAAACATCTATTGCTGGGGCCTTGTCTTTTGCAATTGATGAAATAGAAAATAATAATATAAATAGTTCTAGAAGAGTAATTGATGTTTCAGGAGATGGGAGGTCTAATAATGGAATACATCCAATGTCTATTAGGGATAATGCCATAGATAATAATATTACCATTAATGGATTGGTAATATTAAATGAAGAACCATTTTTGGGAGGATATTTTGAGAGAAGCGTGATAGGAGGTCATGGAGCTTTTATGATGGTAGCCGAGGATTATCGAGACTATGCCGCTATGATATTGCAAAAACTTCTTAGAGAAATAGGACTTCCGGTAAGCTAAAAAGAGTAATTTATAAAAGTTACTCCTTTTAACAAAAGTATAAAATTAAGGATATACCCCATACTCGAATTTACTACCTGCCGCTTTTCTGTCTTTATATTCTTGACGTAAATAGGCAATAATTTTCCAAATATTTTCATCGGATATGGTCCTAGAGAAAGCACCCATTTGTGTTGGCTGGCCATTTACCTGTAACCCTGAAGCTATAACTGAATAAAGATTTATATTAGAACCCCCGCTTTTTTTATAATAACCTCTTGTCAGAGGTGGACCTTTTGCTCCTACTCCTCTCATTCCATGACAATAAGAGCAACGTTGATTAAATTTTTCATAGCCTTCTGCTATGGCTTCAGCATTGCCTTCAAACGGGTTTTCCACATCATCTTCTCCTCCATAGTCTTGGACTTTACCTGCAGATAATGCAGGTGATAAGTAGAAATTGCTAGTAAAGGTTGTTCCTATTATCACAAAAAAAGTTATAAAAAATATATTTTTAATTAAACCCATTTTTTATTTCTCCTAAATATATAAATTTTAGTCTTTCGCTGTGTATGAGGAACCAACTTTATCAAAAGGTTTAAAATAAGGAATATTATACTTTTCAACTATCTCCTGCAGAGTTCCATTTTCGATAAGTATTTTTAAATTTTTATTTATCATGTCTTTGAACTCTTTGTCTTTAGGCAGCACACCAGCAATATTCCATCTCAATTCTGTAGGTGGCTCAAAAGACTTAATTACTCTAAAAGGAGCATCTTTATATTTTCTTCTAGCTTTTGCAACTTGAGTAGACATAACAAAGGCTATAGAAATTTCCTGAGTAGCTACACCATCAATTTCTGTAGGTTTTCTAGACCACAAATCACGGTCATAGCCATTATAAAAAAAATACCCATCTATTGCCGTGGACATTGCTACACCAGGCTTATATTTCCCTTTAATTTCTTCTATCTTAATAAAATCTGGAACATCTGGATTTGCTATTGGAATGTAGGCTACTCCCATATAGGGTATAGTATATTCAAGATTTTTCTCTTCGATTTCTTCTTCCATGCTATCACTGGTGGTAATTCCCATATACAAATGGCAACGTCCTTTGCTTATTGAATGACGAAGAGCTTTTCCTAAACCCCCTCGCATTTTTTGTTCTGCCCAGTAAATATCTAAATACAAATCTTCATTAGCAGCAATTCTTTCGATAATTTCTATATCAAATCCTCTTGGGTAATTAGCGGAAGAAGTATAAGGCCATGCGTACGGACCTGCACATAAAATTAACTTGTGTGTTTCCTGTATTTTATCCAATAGTTCTCCAGCGAAAACCCTTTTATAATCCATTGAAAATAATTGTAGTATAAACGCAGTTGCTATAACAAAAAGACTAAAAACTCTCATCTTCAATTGCTCCACTTTTAATGAGTTTGATTAATTTGTTTTTACTTCTTAACTTTGCTTTCGTCAAATTAAAAGGGAAGGTGGATTTCCACCTTCCCAATTAACAAAAAGTTCTAGCTATATACTTTTAGTTTAATCCAAAAGTAAATACGCCACCACCTTTGGTGTGTTTTTTAAGCCATTCGCCATAACTTAGAGGCCATATTCCACCGCCACCAGCACCTACTACGACAGACACTTGTTGTTGTCCATCAACAGTGTAAGTTGTTGGGTTTCCGTGTACGCCTGTACCTACGTTGAACTGGAATAGTTCTTCACCGGTATCGTCACGTACTGCATGGAAATAACCTTCAGCGTCACCATAAAACACCAATCCACCAGCTGTACATAGTGTACCACCAGTAGCTGGAGTGCTATGTGGACGAATCCACATTAGATCACCATTTGATGCGTTAAAGGCTTTAATAGATCCATTACCTGAGTTAAAGGTAATAACTTTAGCACCTAGGTACCATTCACCACGGCGCCATTCCATTTTCTTCGCTTGGAGATCCATGGAGAAGTTATATAATGGAACAACAGCTGCGTTTACACGTGGAGAATAACACATTGGATGCCATTCTTTACCACCATCAAGTGATGGATAAATATTTTTAGTTACACGATCGTAAACAACATCCATTGCTGGATCACCACCTTCTTCCCAAGCCATAATTGGACGACAATTGTCGCGGAATCCAGGTGTCCAATTGATTCTACCCATTGCAACAACCCAGTTACAACGTGAGTTTGTACGATCAATTGAGTACAAGTGACCATTACGATCACCATGTAACCAAACTTTCTTACCATCAATATCAGCAAGGATAACTTCGTTTACACCGTCATAGTCATATGGATCGTTTGGTGTATACTGGAACCAACTTACGATAGCACCATCATTAGGATTTAATACTAAAGTTGAGTTTGAGTATAGATTGTCACCTAAACGAACGTGACGATCAAAGTCGGGTCCAGGGTTACCGATTGGCCAATAAAGCAAGTCTAAATCTTTATCGTATGAACCAGTTATCCATCCAGAACCACCACCGTATTTCCAAGACTCTCCAGCCCAGGTGTCTACGTTTGGCTCACCTTCAGCTGGAATTGTGTATGTATTCCATATAACACTTCCATCTTCAGCTGATAATTTACGTACCCAACCACGAACACCATATTCAGCACCAGCGGTTCCTTGAATTAGGCCGCCATCAAGTGCCATAGGCATAATAGTTGAAGTTTCCGCGTATGTGTAGTCACCTACAGCTACGTCGAATAGAACTTCACCACTGTGGTTAGCAAGACGTACCAAGTGTGAATCTAGAGTTGCTAAGTATACGCTATCTCCATATGGAGTAGCTCCACGGTTAACAACGTCACAGCAAAGTTCTGGATAAACGTCAGCTGGTAGCTCACGCTCATATTTCCATATAATGTCGCCTGAAGCTGTGTCCACAGAAATCACACGGTTAAATGATGTGGTGACATAACCTTGTCCTCCAACAACATTCAACTGACTGTCTTGACCTTCAAGGGTACCAAATGACAGATACCATTTAGCTACTAGATCTCCCGCATTACCTTGGTTGATTTGAGAAGCTTGATGATAACGAGTTGATTGGTAATCTTTACCATAATGCAACCAGTTCATTGGATCCTTGTCTGCATTTAAAAGCATGTCATCTGTTACATAGTGAGGTTGCGCACCGCCACCTCCTCTAAGAACATCAACACCCTGCGCAAAAGCGCCTGATACCATGCTTAGTGTAGCTGCAAATACCACAGCTACGAAGCCATATTTCAATATCTTTGACATATGGGCATTCCTCCCGTTTTTAATTTTTACATAACTTAAAATAAAGCTAAGTGTAAAAATAACATTAATGTTATATCGTTCAAGGATGAACGACACTTAGTATTGGTTATAAGAAAAACCTATTTTAAAAATTAGTTCAACCTATTTTTTGTAAAAGAACTTCTTTTTTTTTCCTTACTGTGGATAACTTTTAAAAACTACTATATATAGTATGGTGCATTTTTTAAATACTATACATTTAACGAATTTTTAAACACAAGTGGGGGGCATTTTTTATTGTCATAATAGTCTAGTTCGCAATCAAGGCATTGAAAACACTCATTCATATTTATTTTTCCTTTGGTATCTATAGCCTGGACAGGACAAGATTTTTCACATAAATGGCAGGGATTTCCACATTCTGGTCTCCTGGGAATCATATTGAATATATGGAAGCGTCCTAGAAAAGCTAAGGCAGCACCTAGAGGACACATAAAACGACAGAAAAAACGCTCGGAAAAAATTCCGATAAACACAAGTATTGAAGCATATAAAACGTAAGGTAGGCTTCTATTAAAATATGAAGTAATGGCTGTTTTAAAAGGCTCTATTTCAATTAAACCGTAAGAATAACTACTTCCTAAAATTGTTGTGCAAGCTATTGCCATAAGAATAATGTATTTTATCACCCATAGTCTTTCATTTAGCCAGTATGGAATATCAATAGTTGGTAATTTAATGATTTTTCCTAATTTAAAACACAATTCTTGAAGCACACCAAATGGACATAGCCACCCACAATATACACCTCTTCCTAATAAAATTAGGGAAACTAGTGTATAGATAAAAATTATGACCATTAATGGCTCAAATAAAAATTGTGTAAATCCTTTTCCTAAAACTAATGCTTGTGCATAAGATATGATATTAACTATGCTTAGTTGGGACTGGGCAATCCAGCCTATCCAAGTTAATGTAATAGTCAAAAAACCTAATCTTATATAACTATGGATTTTTCTATTAGAAGAAAGTTTTTTTTGAAATCCTAGAATTAAAGTTAATATAATAAGGAGAAAACATAAAAATATTATGGAATAGTCCTGATTTGCCCATTCCGATTGCCATCCATTTAATTTACTTTCTCTAACAAGTCCCAAAAAAGCAGTTTCAATTTGTCTCAATCCAGCATCTTCTAATGCTACAGGGTCTCCTGTTATTAATTCTTTAGGTAAAACATAATTTAGAGAAAAAATTCCACTAGCAAAGCTTTCATTAACGGAAAATTCTAACGTCCATTTTTCTAGAGGATTAAATCCCCATTCCTTTGGAATACGCAACAAACCTATCGATGAAACATTAGGTTTATTTGCTATTCTGAGAGCAGTAGACTGTAATGTTTCATTTTGACTAAATTTAAATACCTTATCTTTTTGAATTAATTGAATACGACTGTATTGATTTTTTTTCCATGACCATAAACCTGATCCCATTACGACTAATAAATTGTCGCCAGTTGCTATCTGCGAAACATGATAAGAATACCATTTGTCGCCAAAAATATTTCTTCCTACAGATGCTGGATTAGCTAATCCTGCATAAATATTTATAAATTTTTTATCGGGGTCTTTTAAATAATCTTCGTTTTCCGGGTTTAACTTTTTTCTAATTTCTTTTTTAGTAAAGGTTTTGCCTACTACCCCTCCCCAATTTACTAATGCAGGCCAGTCACGTTCTTTATAGTTATCGACATCAAGATAAAATGGTCCTTCATTAGAGGCTAAACCAGTTTGGCGTAAAACTTTTTTTGCAGCGGTAATAATACCATTAGTTGTAAGAGTTGCACTAATAGTTGCTCCCGTTACTCCATCATAACCTCTTCCACCGCCAGTACCTGAGTTTAAATTTACTCTTCTATTAATATTAGTACCTACGAATGTTTCGTGAAGAGCTTCTAGTAATGTTTGAGGTACACAAGTTGGACAAATCATGGGTTCATGAAGTTCTAATATAACGGATCCTGCTAATCTTCCATCTGGCTTTAATCCAACAATAATATCAAAATGATCTCCTGAATATCCTTTAGCCTTTGTCGTTTCATAAGTTGAAAATAAGAAACCAATTTCCTTTTGGGTTCCTTTCGTTTGAAGAGCTGTAATTTTTTCTGCCGTTTCAGCTTCAGTCGGCTCTCGAGCGTAAACTTGTAAAAATTCAATTCTCCATTTGGCAAGTAGTTTTTCATCTATAGTTGTTTTTTCTGCAGCAGTACCTAATACTGGAATGTATGGAGGATTTCCTTGAGGGGATCCCAGAGCTTCTGCTTGCGGAAAAATTTTAGCAACAATTCCAGGGTTTATTCTACTTTGAAGAGGATCGTTCATATCAGCATATGTAACTTTTATTAAAAATATTAAAGATAAAAGAAAAACCCCAAATATTTTTAATAACAACTGTTTCATATTAAGCTTTTTTCAGAAATAAAGGCATCTCTTATTGAATTCTTTTGTTTTTTATTATTACATTTAATATTTTTATCATTATAAACTATCTGACAAGATAAACATTGGATGCATTCTTTTTTATTTATAGAACCATTCTTTGCAATAGCTTTAGTAGGACATTTA
Source organism: Alphaproteobacteria bacterium MarineAlpha9_Bin1 (assembly GCA_002937675.1). Classification (GTDB taxonomy): domain Bacteria; phylum Pseudomonadota; class Alphaproteobacteria; order TMED109; family TMED109; genus MarineAlpha9-Bin2. Next base: position 27,579 of record PTKJ01000005.1, read on the forward strand.
GGTAAACATGCATTACATGATTCGGATCCGCAGGATTTTACTGTGGTTAACCAATTAATAACTTGAAATTGGCTTGCTAATCCTAATGCAGCACCAGTTGGACAAAGATATCTACAAAAACCTCGTTCAACAAAAACAACAAATGATAGTATTGCAAGTGACCATAAAATAAAAATAATGGATCTATCAAATTTATATTCTATGACTGTTTTAAAAGGTTCAAATTCAAAAAATATGTTATTCCCTGTTGTATAAATAGCACTCAAAATAATGGAACCTAATATTACATATTTTAAGTATATTAATTTACTATGGACATAGTTAGGTATTTCAAAACTCTTAAATTTTAAGGCCTTAGAAATTTTATGTATTAAGTCCTGAATTGTTCCAAATGGACACAACCACCCGCAAAAAATACCTCTTCCCCAAATGGGAGTTGTAATTATTATAAAAGTTCCTAAAATTATATATATAGGTTCAAATAATATGTTATCCCACATACCGTTATCCAGTTTAAAAGTATTATACGATTGATAAATTTTTTGCGTTCCTATTTGCAGGCTTTGAAATACACCGAACCAAAGGAATATAATTCCGGTAAGGAAAATTTTAATATATGTTATTTTTTTTCTATATTGAGTAAGTTTTCTAGCAAATAAAGTAATTGTTAGAATTCCTAGTAAAAGCAAACTAGTAAAAAATATAGCGTATTTTTGATGTATCCATTCTCTCCACCAATCAGGTCCCCATGCATCTATAAAGCCACTCTTATTAGGCATAATTATATTTGTGAGTGTTTTAGCATTAATATTATCAGTTTTGTTTATTATTTTATTTGTATAAAGGACGTAAGCTGTAACAGCATATGCTTCGTCATTAGTGAGAGATTGTGGTTCAAAGTATGGCATTGCTCTTCGAATGTAATCAAATAAAGTTGTGGCATAAGGCCAAAAAGACCCAACAGTTCTTACAGGAATTTCTGTATTTAAAGTGCCTAATCCACCAGATAGAGATTCAAAAGCTATAATTTTTACTGCATTTGATGTTCCTCTAAAGCTCTCGATCTCGCTTGAAAGTACTTCTGCTTTTCCCTGTGTTCCATGACAAGATAGGCACCGTTCTTGATATACTTTTTCTCCTATTTCAGCTGTGCCATTTCCTTCAGGTAGGTTCTTACTTGTTGGGCTTATTGAAATGTCTTCTGCAATAATTTTTTTCTCTATATAGTCCTTACTTAAACTATTATTATACCAATTTATTTTTTCATTTTGTTTGTTTAATAATTTGGATAGTTTAAAAAATAATGAAGAAGTTTTATGATTTGAAGAATTAATAATAGTATCTTTTTCTGTATTCCAATTAGCAAGGAAAGTATCTTTGGAAGCGGAATTAATATTTAATAAAGATACTTTATCTAATTTTTCATCAAAATTTAATATATTATTTTTATAAAGTAAGAAGGCTGTTAAAGCATATGTTTCATTACTGGTTAATGTTTGTGGAGTGTTGTAAGGCATAGTCTTTCTAATATAATCATATAAAGTTTTAGGATAAGGCCAATCTAAGTTAATTGGTACAGAATTAATATTATCCTTTTCTATTATTTTTGTTTGATTAAAAAAATCTTTCTCTGAATGGCATGACACACATTTATTTATAAAAATTTTTTCACCTACTTCAGCGTTGCCTGCGCCATCAGGTAAGTTTGACCCCACAGCATCTATAGTAATATCTAATTTTGAAATTATATTCTGGCCAATATTTTTACCAAAATTAAAATCTACATGTTCTTCTGCTTGTACTGCTGATATAAAAAATAAGTTAGTAAAAATTATTAAAAAAGTTAGGTATTTTTCAAACATATTCATTTAATATTCTATCTTTTGGAGTTATCCTTCAAGTCTCTATGAAATTATTATTATTTCTCAGACCAAGTAGAACTTTGAGCAACATCATCATACTCATTTAATATTTTGCCTTTAGCAGTTATTCTCCAAATCTGTATAGAATTGTTATGATATAAATGTCCTAAACCATATTTTACAGACCAAATAGACCTTTGAGGTTGTGTATTACTCTTACTATCTGTCGCTCTACTTTGTAGTGAGCATTCTTCCCCATTCCACATCCAGTTATAGCGAAATCTGACCGGAGATAAAGGCTGGTTACTTCCCTCTATTTTTGCAATATTCCAAGTTTTGCCTTTATCGGTAGAAACCTCCACTTTTTTAATATTTCCAAGACCTGACCATGCAAGACCCGTAATATGAACAGGTCCTTTCTTTAGGGGAACTGGACCGGCTGTTGGATGAGTAATTACTGATTTTACTTCCATCGGAAAGGTAAATTGCAATGTTTTTCCGTTCGTTAGTAAGTCACTATATTTAGAAGTTTCATCTTTAGTATATGTAGGTTTTTTTGTTACCTTTATTCTTCTTAGCCACTTAATACTTATGTTTCCTTCCCACCCAGGAACAACTAGTCTCATAGGGTATCCTTGCTCAGGTCTTATGCGTTCACCATTCTGGTATAATGCTATTAGCGTATCATCTAGTGCTTTTTCCAAAGGTATACTTCGACTCATAGCAGAAGCGTCGGATCCCTCAGCAAGTATCCATTTTGCCTCTTTCTTTATACCTACTTCGTTTAAAATTATTTTTAGAGGAATACCCGTCCATTCAGAGGTTGACATAAGTCCATGAATTGTTCCGCAGGTTCTATCTATAGCTATAGGAAAAGCGTTAGAATTATAAAAACTATTTCCAGCACATTCTATAAAATAAGTTTTAGTTTTCATTGGATATTTTAAAAGATCTTCCGTTTTAAATACTAATGGTCTTTCAACAAGTCCATGAATGAGTAATTCGTGTTGTAACGGGTCTATAGCTGGAATTCCATTATGACTTCTTTCAAAATGCAACCCATTGGGAGTTATGATTCCTTCAAGCTTTTCTAAGGGAGTCATAGACGCTCCTGTCCCTGGTGCATATTCTTTATATGGCTGAAATATTTTTCGTTTTGTGTTTACTTCCTGTTGTGCAGGGACCCCGTATTCACTGAAAGTTTTACCAGGAGTAGTCATCCAGGAAGGAGACCCCTCTTTTATAGATTCTGCATTTATAGAAGCTGGTATAAGACTAGCTGCGGAAGAGAATAATAAAGTTCTCCTGGAGATTTCTATTTTGTTTTTAAAAAAAAAATTACTCTGCTGCTTTTTCATCTTTTTCATGAAGCTTTCCATATATTACATATCGGAGAATGGCAACAACTTCTTCTACCGATCTGCATGTAGCAAGTGATGCCTGATCTATCTCCTTTAGAGCATGGTCGAGATTGTAGTCGTGCAAAGTAATTACGGCTTTTCCTTGTGCGGCGGCTAACCCAACATCAAATGCAGCATTCCATTGTTTATATTGATCTCCAAACTTTACAATTAAAATGTCTGTTTCCTTTAATAATATGCTATTTCTAATAGAATTTATAGCCGCACCTTTTCTGTCATGCCAAAACTTATTTGATTCATTTCCTAAAATCGTTACACCACAATCATCTGAATTTGAATGGTTTGTATTTGGTGAATTTATAATTACAGGCAGTTCATCGTGTTTACATAATTTTTTTATTTCTTCTCTCCAGTTAGTATGAATTTCTCCCGACAGATAGATTTTCCATATCCTATCTTTAGACATATTTTTCTCCTTATTATAAATTAATTTAAATGACTCCCAAATTTTGCATAAAGTTTTCTCATACCTCCTAGCCACCTTGGGTAATTGCTGGTTTTAAGTTTTATATATTCTCCTACTTGAGGGTGGGGAAGTATTAAAAATTCTCCCTTAGAGACTGCATCCAAAGTGATCGAAGCGACCTCATTTGCTTCTAACATCCCATCTATTCCTGCTACATTTCCATCTTTCATGTTGGCCGTCATAGCAGTCTTAACTCCTTGAGGACATAAACATGATATACGCACTGCATTTCCATTATCATCATCTTTTCCATACACTATGGATAAATATTCTGCAAAACCAACGGCCGCATGTTTGGTAAGAGAATAAGAAGCAGAGTTGATTTCAGAAAGTAATCCTGCCGCAGAGGCAGTGGTTACAAAACGACAATCTTTTCTTTTACGCATTTTAGGAATTACAGTTTTTGCTGCCCATACGTGATGCCATGTATTGACATTCATTGACAAATCCCAATCTGCATCACTAGTAGAAGATAGGTCACCTAAGCATGCTACACCAGCATTCGCAAAAAAGGCGTCAATACCTCCAAGATTGTCCTCTGTCTCGGAGACAAATTTTACTATTTCACTTTCTTTTCCAACATCACAATTATTTGTTAGGAAGCCATGCTCATTTGAAACGCTATTTAAATCATTTTCGTTGATATCACATACGGATATTTTTGCTCCTCTGGTTTGGGCTTCTAATGCAATAGCTTTTCCAATTCCTCTGCTTCCTCCCGTAATAGCAACAACTTTATTTTCCCAGTTGAAAGAATTGGTTTCCATATTTTCCTCCCTATGATTTTGAAGTAAGTATTATTAATGATTAATACTAGTGATGAATGGTGCCGCCTGCAAGATTTGAACCTGCGACCCCGTCATT
>PTKJ01000050.1 GCA_002937675.1 Alphaproteobacteria bacterium MarineAlpha9_Bin1
CTCAACATGTTAGTTATGTGAACTCTGCTGCAACTTAGTGCTTTAGACAATTTTTCCTGTGTTAAACCAAACTCATCAATCAATTGTTTAAACCCCTCAGCTTCTTCTAAAGGCGAAAGATCCTCTCTCTGGATATTTTCGAGTAAAGCTAAAATGGCTATTTCTGAGTCTTTTATATCATGAACCAAAACTGGTATTTCATGAAAACCCGCTCTTTGTGCAGCTCTCCAACGTCTTTCTCCTGCTATGATTTGCCAGCCTCTCTCTTTTTTTGGATGTGGTCTTACTAAAATAGGCTGCAAAATCCCTCTAGTTTTTACTGATTCGGTTAATTCTTTAAGCGCTAGCTCATTAAAAATAGTTCTTGGCTGAAAAGGATTAGGCTCTATCTGTTCAATCGGAATAGTATTAACTTTTTCTTTTTTATTATTAACAAATTCCTCAGCATCATAATTTTCTGAAAATAGGGACTCTATTCCTCTTCCTAGACTTTTTCTAGATTTAGATTTCAATCTACTTCTCCTCTTTACTTATCTCTTGCCTAATATTTCTTTCACTAATTCAATATAAGCCTGGCTTCCTGGTGCTTGTAAATCATAGAGTATAGCAGGCAAACCATGAGAAGGGGCTTCAGATAAACGAACATTTCTTGGTATTTTTGTTTCAAACACTCCCTTTCCAAAATGTTTACGAACATCATTCTCGACTTCAGAGCTTAATTTATTTCGTCTATCATACATAGTTAAAACTATGCCTTCCATAATAAGATTTTTGTTAAATCCTCCTTTTACACGATCAACTGTCTTTAGTAATTGAGTTAAACCCTCTAAAGCAAAAAATTCACATTGCAAAGGAACCAAAACAGAGTTGGCTGCTGTTAATGCATTTACGGTCAATAATCCTAGTGATGGAGGGCAATCTATAAATATATAATCATATCCATATATTAATTTATCTTTATATTGTAAAAGCCTTTTAGCTCTATCGGTCATATTGACAAGTTCTAATTCTATTGCGCTAAGATCTTGTGTAGAAGGAATAATACTTAAACCGGGTATTATTGTGTCTCTAACTACTTTTTTGAAAGCTGTCGATTCACAAAACAGTTCGTATACACCAGGATTTCGATTTTTTACATCTATTCCTAATCCAGTAGTAGCATTTCCTTGAGGATCTAAATCAATTAATAAAACCTTTTTATCCACAGAAGCCATGGCCGTAGAAAGGTTAATAGCCGTTGTAGTTTTTCCTACTCCACCTTTCTGATTAGCTATAGCTATCAACCTACCTTTTTTCGATCTATTAAACATTTCGTTTTTCAGCTTTATTAATTACAATAATTGCACTTTCTGCGGCGGTTTGACTTATTATACTTTTAAAATCTAAATAATATTTTTTTTCTGCTTTTATAATTTCATTTTTCCAAGTTTTTCCCTTGGGAAAAACACAAATTCCATTTTCCTTTAATAAAGGTATGGATAAATCTAATAGCTTTTCAAGAGATGCAAAGGCCCTTGAAACAACTACTAACCCTTTGTTTTTAGGAAGTTTTTGTGCTTTAATATTAATAATATCTACATTAGTAGAAGTTGCTACTGCTACTTCTTTCAAAAATGCACATTTTTTTGAATTAGATTCGCATAATAGCATTTCTTTTCTTCCCATAATAGCTAAAACCATACCTGGAAAACCTGCACCAGATCCTAAATCATATATATATCTGTTTTCTATAGGCTCCGGTAAAAGTTTATAAAGTTGTGCGCTATCTTGAATGTGTCTCGTCCATAAATCTTTCATACTATTTTTGCTTACTAAATTAATTTTATCCTGCCACTTTATTAACAAATCTGCATAAACTTTTAACGAGAATAATACGGGCTTAGAAAAATTATTTATATCTGTTTCCATATCATTAAGCAGCTTTACTCCTCAAATAAACCACCACCGCTCCTATCGCTGCTGGGGTAATTCCGGGTAAGCTAGCTGCTTGCGCAATCGTGTCAGGCCTTGCTCTAGAAAATATTTCTTTCGACTCATTGGAAAGTGAACCCACTAAATCAAAATCTATGTTAGTAGGAATCTTTAAAGCTGCATCTCTGCGATAAGATAGTATATCAAACTTTTGCCTTTCGATATATACAGCATACTTACATTCTATTTCTAGCTGTTTTGTTATACTCTTATCAAGAGTTTTTAACAGAGGGCAAATTTTTACTAAATCTTCTATTTTTGTTTCTGGAAAAGAGAGTAATTCCTTGCCATTTCTTCTTACTCCGTCTTTTCTAATGTTAAAACCATACTTGTTTGCTTCATTAGGGGTAATATTTAAATTGGAAAGCAACTGGTTTCCTCTGTTTAGGTCTTCTCTTTTTTTAGAAAATAATTTCCACCTTTTTTGTTTGACAACACCCAAGTCATATCCTTTTTTTGTTAAACGTTGATCAGCATTATCGGCCCTTAACCAAAGTCTATATTCAGCTCTAGACGTAAACATACGATATGGTTCTGGCGCTCCTCTGGTAACTAAATCATCTATCATAACTCCCAAATAAGCATCGGCCCTATCCAGTATAAATGGCGTGGCTCTTTTTGTTTTATTCGCTGCATTTATTCCCGCAACTATCCCCTGACCAGCCGCTTCTTCATATCCAGTAGTCCCATTTATTTGCCCTGCTAAAAAAAGTCCTGGGACTTTGGTCAACTCCAAAGTACCTGAACACTCTCTTGGATCAACAAAATCATATGCTATGGCATAACCTGGCCTAATTATTCTTGCCTTCTCTAGACCAGGCATTTTAGATATAAATTCTCTTTGCACTTTCTCGGGCAAGGAGGTGGAAATCCCATTTGGGTAAACCGTATTATCATCTAATCCTTCCGGTTCAAGAAATATTTGATGTCTTTCTCGATCTGAGAATCTCATAATTTTATCCTCTATGGAAGGACAATACCTAGGTCCTTTAGCATCGATTTTACCAGAATACATGGCTGATTTATTTATATTATTCTTTATTATCTGATGAACCTCTTTATTTGTCCACGTAACACGACACTCCACCTGTTTGTTTTTTATTTTTTTAGTAAAAAAAGAAAAGGGCTCAGGGGTTTCATCACCAAACTGGGCTTCCAACCCACACCAATCTATAGAATTTCTATCTAAGCGAGGAGGGGTGCCGGTTTTCAGTCTTCCCATATTTAAACTAAGTGACAGAAGAAAGTCGGCTAAGTCCAATGATGGGGCTTCTCCTGCTCTTCCTGCGGGAATAGATTTTTCTCCAATATGTATCATCCCGTTTAAAAAAGTCCCTGTAGTTAATACTACCGAATTAGAATAAATTTCACTTCCATTTACTAGTTTGGCTCCACATATCTCATCATTTCTATTTTTAATTAAAGAAATAACAGTTCCAGAAATAGCCGTTAAATTTTCCTGAGAAAAAATTTCTTTTTGCATAACTTGTCTGTACAACTTCCTGTCTGCTTGACATCGAGGCCCTCTAACAGCGGCCCCTCTACTGCGATTTAATAGACGAAACTGTATGCCTGCTTTATCAGCCACTTTACCCATTAAACCATCTAAAGCATCAATCTCTCTCACTAAATGTCCTTTACCAATTCCCCCTATAGCTGGATTACAAGACATTTCGCCTATTTTATTTAGATCCTGAGTAATTAGTAAGGTTTTTACACCCATACGAGCCGAGGCTGAAGCAGCCTCACATCCGGCGTGGCCTCCTCCTATAACAATTACCTCAAATTCTTTATTTAAAGATTTAATCATGACCATATAATAACTTAAATTACTAATTGTTTCACGTGAAACATCAAAAATTTATTTTCCTATACAAAACCCAGCAAACAATTCGTCTAAGACATCTTCTATATCTACAATCCCTACTATTCTTCCTAAAGATATAGAAGCAGAGCGTAAAAAATCAGCAGTAATTTCATAATTTTTAGCTGTATACTCCTGCAATGCCTGCTCTAAAGCCTGTTTTGTCTCGTTGAGATGAGAAATGTGTCTAATGCGATTTGGGCCTAGTATATCCTTGCCTCCAGTCAAAAATTCAGCTCTCTTTCCAATTCTTTCTAGGAGTTGCTCTATCCCAGTTTCCCTTACACATGATATAATGAAATTTTCTTTATTTTTTGGGAGAACGCTCTCAAACAAATCAGATTTATTATATACTTTTATTATTTTTTCTTTATCTTCAATGAAATCCATACCATTTAGTTCTTTATTGTTCTTAGTAATATCAAAAAGTAGCATAACTATATCAGCCTCTTGTGCTGTTTTTTTAGCTCTTTTCACACCTTCTGCCTCCACTGCACTCTTTGTGTTTCTTATGCCTGCTGTATCATAAATTGTTACAGGAATATTTTTAAGATTTAGTCTAGCTTCTAGAACATCTCTAGTTGTCCCCTCCTCAGGCGACACAATAGCTCTATCTTCCTTTAATAGTAAATTAATCAAACTTGATTTTCCCACATTTGGTTGACCTATTAACGCTATTTTTATTCCTCTTCTAAGCCTCTCTCCATAAACACCTCTATCAATATCTTTATTTATATTATTTAATAAAGTTTTTATTTCTTTTGAAACATCCAGGCTTTCATTGTGATCCTGAACATCTGTTTCATCCACAAAATCTAAATTGGCTTCTATTCTTGCACGCATAGTAATTAAGGATTGTCTCCATATATTATACCGATTAGATAATTCTCCTTTAATCTGCTTAACTGCTTGGTCTTTTTGTTTTTTAGTCTCAGCTGAAATTAGATCTGCGAGAGCTTCAACTTGTGTTAATTCCATTTTACCATTTATTAATGCCCTCCTAGTAAACTCTCCAGGTTCTGCGGCTCTCAAACCGCTAATAGAAGAAAGAGCTAATAACAAATCATCTAAAACTGCCAAAGACCCATGAATATGAAATTCAGCCAAATCCTCGCCTGTTATGCTTTCATTTGATGGAAAGTAAACGGTTAAAGCTATATCTATAATTTCCTTAGTTTTAGGAAACTTTATTTCAGAATAAAACATATTACGTGGGTCAGGAATCTTACCCACTAGCATAGAAAGTGCTTTTTTGGTTGAAGGACCACTTATTCTAACAACAGAAATAGCGGCAGGAAGGGCCCCACTAGATAGTGCAAATATTGTTTGGTAAGAAGACATATTATAAAAATTCAATCTTTTTTATTCATAAGAAGGCGTTCTACCGTTTTTCCTTTAAGGAGATGCTCGTTGATAATGTCTTCAACATCAGCTTCTTTCCTAATTGTATACCAGACGCCCTCAGGATAAATAACAACTGTAGGTCCTTGCTCACATTTATCTAAACAGCCAGAGGCATTAATCCTTACTTTCTCTATACCTAATGATTTAGCCTTAGCTTTCATAAGGTTTCGAAGTTTTAATGATTTTTTTTGAGCACAGCATCCTCTAGGGTGGCCTTCAGGTCTTTTATTAGTACAAAAAAAAACATGGTACTTATATTCTACAAAATTTTTCAAAAAATCCTCGGTATTAAATTTCTCTATAAAAAATGTTTCACGTGAAACATTGATTTATATATTATATAAATAAAAATGTAAATTATGATAAAAACTTCAAGCATTACGTATTAAATTTATTTTGAAAGGAAAAAAAATGCCGTCTGGATATATAGATATAGACTCCGCTGATAAAAGTGGTAATTTTAAAGCTTATTTTACATCGAGACCATATGTTTCTGATCTGCCAAGGCCTTCTGGTATTGTAATTATACAGGAAATTTTTGGTATAAGTCCATTTCTTAAAGAAATGGCTAATCGCTATGCTGCGCATGGTTTTGCAGTGCTTATTCCTGATCTATTTTGGCGCCAAGGGGAAGTTCTGTGTGAGCTACCTGATCAGTCTGAAGTTGCAACTCAAAAAGCTTTTGAATTATACAAAGATTTTGATGTAGACAAAGCGATAGAGGACATAGCAGCTTGTCTAAGATGGTTGAGAGAAAACGAGAATACTAGTGCAAATGCAGCAGTTGTAGGCTATTGTCTTGGTGGCTTGTTGGCCTTTCTATCTGGATGTCAGTTAGATGTCGAGGCTTCCATTGGTTATTATGGTGTAGGAATGGAAAAACATCTCAAAAACAAAAATATGATCAGAAAACCAATGATACTTCATTTAGCTGAGGAGGATGGTTTTGTATCAAAAGATATTCAAGAAGAGTTAAAGAAAACTTTTAAAGAATCAGATCTAGTAAATATTTATAGTTATGCTGGAGCAGACCATGGTTTTGCTAGAACCGGAGGAGGAAATTACGATAAAGCTGCAGCGGAAATTAGTGATCTTAGAACTCTATCTTTGCTGAAAAAAGCGTTAATTAAATAGACTTTTATATTATTAATTGTATTCTCATTTTTTTACTAATATTTATAAAATAATGGAGCAAACATATGTCAGTTAATGTAGTTAAAATTCAGGAACAAGGCGGACCAGAGGTTATGCAATGGGAAAAGCTTGATTTGCCTAAACCCGAACCAATTCAGATAAAAGTTAAACATACCGCCGTTGGATTAAACTACATAGATACCTATCACCGCTCTGGTTTATATCCACTTGCAACGCCATCAGGCATAGGGATGGAGGGAGCTGGTGTTATTGAAGAAATAGGATCAGAAGTAACAGATCTAATTCCTGGAGACAGAATAGTTTATGCTGCACCTCCTCCTGGAAGTTATTCAGAAATTCGTCTTATGCCTGCTGACCGAGCTGTTAAAATTCCTGAGAATATATCAGATGAAATCGCTGCCGCCATAATGCTTAAAGGAATGACTACCCAATACCTAATAAAACGCACTTTTCAGGTAGAAGAGGGCCATAAAGTCTTATTCCATGCAGCAGCTGGAGGCGTTGGGCTTATAGCATGCCAATGGCTTAAATCTCTGGGAGCTACAGTAATAGGAACGGTAGGATCTGAAGAGAAAGCCTCTTTAGCCAAAAATCATGGCTGTGACCATACAATACTTTATAGAGAAGAAGATTTTATTGAAAAAGTAAGAGAAATTACTAATGGTGAGGGAGTAAATGTAGTCTATGATGGAGTAGGAAAAGATACAGCTGAAAAAGGATTAGATTGTCTTGCTCCTTTTGGATATATGGTTATTTTTGGTAATTCATCAGGTAATGCAGATCCTATTGATCCTTCGCTCCTTATGGCAAAAGGAAGTTTGTTTTTAACAAGACCGTCTTTAATGCACTATACAGCAAAAAGGGAAGATTTACTTAAAACTGCTAATGATGTTTTTGATATTGTTAACAGTGGGAATGTGAAAGTTAACATTGGTGCTCGTTATAATCTCAAAGATGTCATTCAAGCACATAAAGACTTAGAATCTAGAAAAACTACAGGGTCCACTATATTACTTCCTTAAAATACTTATAATTTATTATCTATTTATTTTTAGGTTTAAAGTATTTTCTTTTAAGAATAGGTTTTAGTGTCATATAAGAACCGCTTATAGCTAAAAAGATAATACTTATGCTAGCCAGAGTAAAAACAAACATAACAATGATGCCAAAAAAACGGCCATTATGTAGATCTGTAAATAACCTAAGTGCTTGAACTCCCGGTCCCTGTACTAAATTTAAATAGAAGTCTGCCTTTTCAAAATCAGTTGCTACTAGATTGATTTTTTCATATGGCTCATGTGTTTTAATAAAAAAATATTCCTGATTATTTTTTGAAACTATAAAATTATTGTTTTCTTCATCTATTATTATGAAATGCTCTTTTTCCCCAATACCTATAGAATGCAAAGGAACAATAAAGGTTTTTAGTTCTTTTACTATATAGTCTAGATCATCCTCTTTTATCAAGAAAAGGGCAGATGGTGAGATAACGGCTATAACATTCTTCAGTGGATAAGCCCCAAGGATTTTATTAACGTTAAGGTCAAGAACTTCCTCATCTAAAATTAGTCTTGGTCCTATAACTATTATGTCCTCTTTTGATGAAACAACTTTAACATCAGAATGCATATACATATTAAAAGCAGAAAGAAAAAAATCTGATTTATAATATTTATCATATAAATTAAAAAAAGAGGGATACATTAAAATTAAACCAGTAACAGCCAGATGAAGGATTATTAACGCGAAGCTAATACCAACTGTTTTATGGATTTTTTTTAACATCTAAAGTTCAAGAACATCGGATACCAGGAATTATACTATGCATAGCTAATGCCAGCTCTGCCATTTTTTTCATACTATTTACAGACAAAGTAGCTCCTGTTATTCCATCTACTTTTTTATTTAATTTATATTCTTTAAACAAACGCATACCTTTAAATTGATCTCTAAATAAGGGATATTTTATTTCCCACCCATGTGATTCACGATATACCAAAACATGAACAGAGACAATTTCACAATTATCTATAATAAATCCCGCAGTAATTGGTTTTACTTTTCCTATACGATTTAAAATCCAAGCAGAACGAGAGTTATGCACCCAATATTTGAATCTTATTTTTCTATAATGATGTCCCATTATTTTTTGGGTAATTATTTTAACTTTATCTTTGAAAAGCAAGGATTTTTTTTTCGGTTCATTGTTTTTAAACGCTATTTCTATGAATCTTTCTTTGCTTAATAAAACTTCTTCTGCACTAGAAAGATTAACAATATTAAAAAAGAAGAAGGCAGCAAAAACATATATAATGGCTGCTTTATATTTGAAATACTGCCTATTTCCTCTGGAAGAGAACCAAAATTTCATATTAAAACTGATATCCTACTCCTAAGTTTAATCCTCTACTATCTCGTTGGTTAGCTTTATCTTTAGTTTGTTCTTCAAAGTCTAGCTTTAATACTGCAGCGTCTGTTATCCAGTAATTAATACCTGTATCCCACTGTTTTGTTTTATTGTGAACGTTGCTCCCAGACAAAGTTCCAGCATTATCATCACGTACTCCATAGCGAACAAATGTTCCTATGGACGAATCTCCGGCTAAATTCCACCTATAGCTAGCCTCTCCATAATAACCATATTGTTGATCAAACCCTTTCTGGATACATGTATTTCCGGAACCTACATAAGCAGGACAATCTAAATTCCATTCTCCCCAAAAGACCCTATAACTTAAACCTTCCTTTTGCTTGTAGTCAGCATATACACCTAATAAAGTACCACTAACTTCTGGCCCTACTTGATCATCCCCCATGTCTGGTTGATAAGACCAGAACATTCCTACATCCAAATTATTTATTGCCGTATATTTTACTTTACCAGAATATGACCATACTTTAGCGCTCTGTTCTTGTAGCTTATCTCGGCCAGAACGAATATCTCCTTCACTATGAGTTAAGCTAGAGTGTATTCCCGCAATAATTTGAATCCCATCGTCTGGCAAAGTATGTGTCAACTGCACACCACCTTCCCACCAGGTATTGGCGCAGACTTCTTTCTCAACTTCATTTCGCTCTACTCCGTAAAAAGTAGGAGGCTCATGAATTTCGTTTAAAATACCACAAGGTATTAAAAACATGCCGTATTTAGCTCTAGTATTTTTTAGACCAAACTGTGCCCAATCATGTTCTAAATAGCCCTGTTCCATTTCTAATTCCCCGTGATTATCTTTTACTAAAGAGTGCTCTATTTCAAATTCCGAATAAAAAGAAAGGTGTTCATTAAACTCATGCCCTACAAAAAGTACATATCTATGGAAATCTATTTTATCGGTCTCATGCCCTTCATAATGAATTTCCCCATATCCTCCCAAGGATGTTTTTTTCCACCAACCAATCTCGTCTATTTCATTTTCTTCAACAGCTGTAACAGCTGCATCTGCCATTTCTACTGCTTCCTCTGATTTTTTCTCAACTGCCTCCATCCTTTGTAATAAAGAATCTATTACTAGTTTTTGTTCATTTATAATTTTTTTTAAATCTTCAATCTCATTAGCAGAAACGCTAAAGATAAAAATTACCGAAAAGAATATAGTTTTTAACAAAACGTTCACATCTGCCTCAACATCTTTTTTATATATGCTATTCATTCTTAATCGCAATGAGAATAATTCTCACTGTCAAGACAATTATAATGAGAATGACTATCAATATCAAGATAATATTGTTGATTTTAAAGCCTAATAGTCTATATTAGATTTTTGTTAATATTTTTGGCCAAAAAAGTGAAAAGAAATTTTCTTTTACTCTTCATAGTAGCAGCTATCGCAATAGTAATATCTCTCTATTATAATAATAGAGAAAAAACGACCAACGAAGCTCAAAAAACATCGTATTCCAAAAGTCAGCTTGCAGCATCTTACTCTAATCTCGTAAGTGATTACTATAATAAGACCAGAGTTAAAACGGAAACTATGCATGATGCAATAAATGCTTTTCTCGCAAATCCCTCTGAAGATTTACTAAACTTGGCAAAAAATAAGTGGATAGAAGCTAGAAAGGTGTATGGGATCACAGAAGCTTTTCGCTTTTATGGAGGACCAATTGATGGAACAAACCAATTTGGTGAAGAAGGACCCGAAGGACTTCTTAATTCTTGGCCT
>PTKJ01000051.1 GCA_002937675.1 Alphaproteobacteria bacterium MarineAlpha9_Bin1
TTGTCTTCTTTGTCTTCCATCAACGTATGTCCTTATTCTTTAGTAATATATTTTATATCCTTTATCCTTAGGTGAAAGCAGAATGGATTTTCTTTTTCCATTAGAATTAAAAAGAATATTTTTGCGCTTCAAATTACTTCATTTATCTTCGCTACTTCTTGTGATTGTAAGTATTAAAAAGATAATGGAAAACTACAAATATTTAAAACACGATGAATTTCTAATTATTCTAAAGAAAACTTATATTTTCTACGTATTTATTATGAAATTTTAAGAGTACTATTCTTTTATAATATAATAAGATATAAAATATATTACTAAAGAATAAGGACATACGTTGATGGAAGACAAAGAAGACAATAGAATACCAGGTCTTTCTAATTTAGAAGAGGATAATTGGAAAGATGTTAGAGAAAGTGTTAAAATACTATGCGGCAATTTCTCAGGAGAATATTGGAGAAAGTTAGACAATAAAAGAGAATATCCAGAAGAATTTGTAGAGGCCCTAACTAAGGCAGGATATTTGGCCTGTTTAATTCCTGAAAAATATGGAGGATCAGGTCTTCCATTGCAGGCTGCGTGCGTTATTCTTGAAGAAATTCAAAGATCTGGAGGAAATGGAGCTGCCTGTCATGCACAAATGTATATTATGGGAGCATTATTACGTCATGGATCTGAAAAACAAAAAAATGAATTTTTACCTAAAATAGCATCCGGAGAACTCCGGTTACAAGCCTTTGGAGTCACAGAACCAGATGCAGGAACAGATACATTATCTATAAAAACTAAAGCTGAGAAAAAAGAAAACTACTATGTAATTAATGGTCAAAAAGTCTGGACTAGCAGAGCTGAATATTCAGATTTAATGTTGTTATTAGCTAGAACTTCTACTAAATCTGAAGATAAAAGAACGGGAGGCTTATCACTATTCTTAATAGATATGCGAAAAGCCAAAGAAAAAGGCCTAAATATAAAACCCATTAGAACAATGATAAATCATGCTACTACTGAAATATTTTTTGATAACCTTGAAATTCCTCATAATAGTTTAATAGGGGAAGAGGGAAAGGGATTTAAATATATTTTGGACGGCATGAATGCAGAGAGAATATTAATTGCTGCAGAATGTATTGGTGATGCTAAGTTTTTCATTGATAAGTCTACATTATATGCAAAAAACAGAAAAGTTTTTGGTAGGCCTATAGGACAAAATCAAGGAGTGCAGTTTCCTATTTCAAGAGCTTATGCAGATACAGAAGCAGCTGCTCTTATGGTACAAAAAGCTGCAAAATTATTTGATAATAATATTTCTTGTGGATCTGAAGCAAACATAGCCAAGCTCTTAGCAGCTGATGCTTCTTGGAAAGCAGGTGAGAGTGCAATGCAAACTTTTGGTGGATATGGTTTTGCAGAAGAATATGATATTGAAAGAAAATTCAGAGAAACTAGGCTTTATCAAATTGCACCTGTTTCTACCAATTTAATTTTAGCTTATATTGCTCAAAATATTTTAGGTTTAAAGAGATCTTATTAGGAGAAAATATTGAAATTTCTTGAGGAGATATTAGTAGTCTCAATTGAACAGGCAGTGGCAGCACCTTTATGCTCATCTCGTTTGGCAGATGCTGGAGCTAGAGTAATAAAAATAGAGAGAGAAGAGGGAGATTTTGCTAGATATTATGATAAAGATGTGAAGGGGGAAAGTGCTTATTTTGTTTGGCTAAATAGAGGAAAAGAGTCTCTAGTCTTAAATTTAAAAAATGAAAATGATAAGTCTTTAGCAAGAAAAATTATTTTATCAGCAGACGTATATATTCAAAACTTGATTCCAGGTGCAATAGATAGATTATCATTAAGTTCTAAAAAAATGAGAGAATTAAATAAAAAATTAATCACATGTGATATTTCTGGTTATGGGCAAAGAGGGCCTTACAGGGATATGAAAGCTTATGATATTCTAGTGCAAGCCGAAACTGGCTTGTGCAGTGTGACTGGGACTTCAGAGAAGCCTGGTAGAGTAGGCGTTTCTGTTTGTGATATAGCTTGCGGATTAAATGCTCATTCAGCTATTCTTCAAGCTCTTTATTATCGCGAAAAGACAGGTTTGGGTGCAGGGATTGAGGTTTCATTATTTGACGGTATGGCAGATTGGATGAATGTGCCCTTGTTACAAACCAAATATGGAGGAAGAAAAGTTAAGAGAGAAGGATTATCCCACCCATCCATTGCTCCGTATGGAGCTTTTGAATCTTCAAGTGGAAAAAATGTTTTAATTGCCATTCAAAATGAAAGAGAATGGGAAAGTTTGTGTTCCGTAGTATTGAAGAGACCAGAATTGGCAAATGATTACAGATTTAATAATCCAATTAGACGTATCAAAAATAGAAAAATACTTGATAGAATAATAGGGGATATATTTATAAAATATGATCAAAAGAATTTAGTGAAGAAACTTAGAGAATCTAAAATTGCTTGTGGGGTTTTAAATGAGATAGAAGATTTAGGAATTCATTCACAATTGAGAAAAATTACGTGTAAAATTAATAATCAAGAAATTGAAGTTATTGCGCCGCCAGCTATCTTTATCGGACAACAGGAATCAGTTTCTCTTATTCCTAAATTGGGCGAACATTCCCAATCTATTAGAAAAGAATTTAATGACAAATAGGGAACTAGAAATTTTAAAAGAATATATAGGTAATTCTGTAGAGATATATGATTTAATTACAGAATATCCTATTAAAGCAATGTCAGCAGTACTTGATTACAATCATATTTCTAAAAAAGATTTACAAGTTCCAGAAGGTTGGCATTGGCTGTATTTTTTAGAAACCCCTCTTCAGAATGAGCTAGGTTCTGACGGACATAAAAGAAGAGAAAGTTTTGTTCCCCCTATTTCTTTGCCCAGAAGAATGTATGCAGGCGGAAGTCTGACTTTTTTAGCTCCAATGACTTTGGGAGATAAAATAAAGAAAGTTTCTACGATAAAAAACATTGAACCTAAGGTTGGTTCTACAGGTAATTTAGTTTTTCTTACAGTAGAACATTCTTATTTTAAAGGAGAAAAAAAATTACTAATCGAAATTCAGAATCTTGTATTTAGGGAAGAAAAAAAATCTGATGAAAATCCTAAAGAGGTTAAAAATTCTTCAGAAAAATTTCATTACGAAAAATCTTGGAGACCTACTCCGGAAATGCTTTTTAGATATTCTTCTTTGACGTTTAACACTCATCGAATTCACTACGATTATCCCTATGCTACTCAGGAAGAAGGTTATAAAAATATCGTAATTCACGGTCCTCTACTTGCAACTTTAATTTTAGATCTTATAAAGGATGTAGCTAAAGATGAAGCCAAAAAGTTATTTTCTTTAACCTATAGGATTAATAGTCCAGTGTATATTGGAGGAAATATTCGAGTTCAGGGATTAAAAGACGAAGAACAATTTAAATTCTGGGTTAAAGATTCAGATGGGAAAAAATCACTTTCCTCAATTGCTGTTTTTAAAGATTAATTATTGCATATTTCTTATCACATGTAAATTTTTGTGCGCATTCTTTACAGTATTTTTAATTCCTATAGATGGGATCATTATGGTATCTATATAAAAAGAAGAAATAGAAATTTTATCATTAAGATACTCAGATTCTCCACTATTTTTAATTAATTGCGATGCTTTAAGCGCATTTTTCATCATCATCCATCCACCTAGGATATTTCCAAACATTTCTAGAAATGGAGTAGCACCTGCTGCCGCCATTCTTCTATTTTTCTTCCATGATTCCAAAAGCCAATCACCAGTCTCTCTTAACGCATCTGTAGCTTCATGAATATTTTTTCCTAATTCAGGAATTTTTGTACCTTTGATTTTAAAACATTCATCGGCTTTTTTATTTATTTCGTCTAACAATCTGTGAAACACCTTTCCATTTTCCATTATCAATTTTCTTCTCAATAAATCCAAAGCTTGGATTCCATTTGTTCCTTCATATATAGGAAGAATTCTTGCATCTCTGTAGTGTTGTGCTGCACCGGTTTCCTCAATGAACCCCATTCCCCCATGCACTTGGATTCCTGTCGATGAAATTAGGACTCCCTGATCTGTACACCATGCTTTTACAATCGGCGTTAATAAATCCAGATAATCTTTTTCATATTTACTCTCATTATTTTCAGAAATTTTAGAGTGTTCTAAGAAATTTGCTGTTTCAAAGGTTAAGGCTCTCATAGCTTCGATACGAGCTCTCATATCTAATAACATTCTTTTTACATCAGGATGATCTATTATAAGCACGGTATTGTGATCTAAATTATCAATTGACTGTCCTTGCAATCTAGTAAATGCGAAGTTATATGCTTGCTGGAATGCTCTTTCCGCTATTGCCACTCCTTGTATACCAACATTTAATCGAGCATTATTCATCATTGTAAACATGGCTTTAAGTCCTCCATGTTTTTCTCCTATTAATTCAGCTTTTGCGCCATCATTATCTCCATAAGCCAATACACAAGTAGGACTAGCCAAATGTCCTAATTTATGTTCCAAGGAGACAACTCTTATGTCATTTAGTTCTTGTGCATTATTATCATCAGAAATAATTTTTTTAGGAGATATAAAAAGAGAAATTCCTTTATTTCCGGGCGGAGAATTAGGCAATCTTGCAAGTACAAGATGAATTATATTATCCGACATATCTTGATCACCATGCGTGATAAATATTTTATTTCCAAATATGTTATAAGAACCATTATTAGGCATTGCTTTACATTTTAATAACGACAGATCAGATCCTGCTTGAGGCTCAGTTAAGTCCATAGTCCCAGACCATTCTCCTGATACCATTTTAGGAAGATATTTTTCTTTTTGCTCTTTACTAGCATGTGCTTCTAGCAATTCAATTGCCCCCTGGGTTAGCATCAAGTTATCTGCAAAACTCATATTAGCAGATTGCCAAATTTCGTTGAGGCCTGCTACGAGAGTCCATGGCATTTCTTGTCCCCCATACTCTTTTTTTGCTGCTATAGATCCCCATCCACCTTCTATATATTGTTTATATGCATCTTTAAATCCTTTTGGCATCCTAACTACGCCATTCTCAAGGCAGGCACCTTCTAGATCTCCAATTCTGTTTAAAGGTGCTATAACATTAGAAGCTAATTTGCCTGCTTCTTCAAATATTTGATTTACCAATTCTGGATCTGAATAATCATTATTAGATGATTGGGAATCTGTTTCTAAATTGTTAATTAAAAATTGAATATCTTTTATAGGGGCCTTATAATCCAACATTTTTCTTCCTTTTTCTAATTATATGATTACAGTACTTTTCCTGGATTAAGAATATTATTAGGATCAAAAGATTTTTTTATAGAATGCATTAAATTAACCTCTATTGAGGAATTATATTTTTTTAACTCTTCTCTTTTTAATTTTCCTATTCCATGCTCAGCAGAAAAACTACCCTTCAAATTTTGTGCAATATCAAAAACTATTTCATTTATTTCATTCCATTTTCCTAAAAAATCATTTGTATCAGCATTAATAGGTTGAGATACATTAAAATGAATATTACCATCACCCAAATGCCCAAATGCCACAACTCTTGATCTAGGTATATGCTGTTCAACTGCTTTAGTTGCCTTTTCTATAAAAATACTTACACAATCTATAGGAACAGATACATCGTGTTTTATGGAACCTCCTTCTGGTTTTTGTGCTTCACTTAATCCATCTCTTAATAGCCACAAGCCTTTTCTTTGTTGTGTACTTTCTGCAATAATACCATCTAGAACAAGGTTTTTTTCACTTGCAGAGACATAAAGATTTTCCATTTGTTCTCGTAGATTGTTTTTTGCTGAAGATGAAAATTCTAGTAAAACGTACCATTTATATTGTTTTTCAAGAGGTTCCTTTGTTCCTGGCATGTGTCTAAGAACCATTTCCATTCCAATTCTACTTATTAATTCGAATGCATTTAATAAATCAGCACTGGCTGAGCGAGCTAATCCAAGAAGTTTTATGGCATCTTCTGGACTGGAAACTGCAAGTAATGCTGTCTCTACATTATTAGGAAAAGGAAATAATTTTAATACAGCTGCAGTAATAATTCCTAAAGTTCCTTCGCTTCCAACAAATAAATGCTTAAGATTATAACCCCTATTATCTTTTCTTAAACTTCCGAGATTGTTCAATATTTCTCCGTTCGCCAATACCACCTCTAAACCAAGAACAAGGTCCCTTGCCATTCCATATCTTAAAACGTTTATCCCTCCGGCATTAGTAGAAAGATTTCCTCCAATAGTGCAAGAGCCTTCAGCAGCCAAACTTAGTGGAAATAAAAGATTATTTTTTTCTGATTCTTCTTGAATATTACTTAAAATGCACCCGGCTTCCACCGTAATAGTAAAGTTCTCACAACTTATGTGTCTTATAACATTCATTCTCTCCATAGAAATCAATATTTCTTCACCTGATTCTGAAGGAATTGTGCCTCCACATAAGCCAGTTCTACCTCCTTGAGGAACTACCTTAATGTTATTTTGATTGCATATACTTAGTATTTGACTGACTTCTTTGGAATTTTTTGGCCTAAGTAATAAAGAAGAAGATCCTCTAAATAATCCTCTTTCTTCTAGTAAATAGGGTTCTATAATATTTTTATCTTCTATCCAGCCTTTATCTCCAAGAAAAGGTTTCAGACAATATAACTTTTCAATTTTTTTTTTCATTTTTTTAATATATTAAAGATTTTTTAATAGCTCCTCTTTTTAATCGATCATTTATTGCTTCACCTATTCCTTGATTAGGAATTTTTGCTACAGCAATTCTTTGGGCCATATGTTCATCAAGCTCTCTTAACATAGAATAAAGGTTCACTGCTGCTTCCTCAATATTTCCTTTTACACTAAGGTTTTTGCTTTTTACATCATGTTTTTTAATTTCTTTTCCAAATCCAAGCCAAACTTCCCCGTGAATTGGCATTTCAGCATTTAACCTAAGTTCGGTTTTGGGCGAGTAATGTTTTTTCATCATTCCTGGACTTTTCATTTTTTCTCTTAAACTTTTTTGTATTTTAACCTCTATATTTAATGTTTTACTAATTACAGAAGAATTTATTCCTCCTAAACGAAGAATGATGGGTACGTCTGAAGTCACATCCACCACGGTAGATTCTATTCCTAAATTACACTCTCCTCCGTCCAAAATCATGTCTTTGAGAGGATCTAGTCTAGAACCTAAATCCTTTAGAACATGTGTAGCTTTTGTAGGACTTAAATGCTGTGAGAGATTGGCACTAGGAGCAATAATAGGAAGATTAATTTTTTTAAGTAATTTAAGTGTTATAGGGTTGTTAGGGATTCTAATCGCGACCGTATCTAGATTAGCTCTAGCACGTGCATTAATTTTTCCACTAGTTTTATATGGTAAAACTAGGGTTAAAGGTCCAGGCCAAAATTTTTCTGTAAGTTTATAAGCATAATCAGGAATATATTTTACAATAGAGACTATAGCTTTAAATGAATGTATATGGACTATGAGAGGATTATTCTTAGGTCTTTTTTTTATTTCATAAACTCTATTTATTGCTTCGTTATTAGAGGCCAATGCGCCCAGTCCATATACGGTTTCTGTTGGAAAAGCTACTACTCCTCCATTTAATATGGAATTAGCGGCACTATTTAAATTTTTTTGTGAGATGTTATATATTTTCATTTAACTTAGCACTGGTTTTATTCTGTTAAATGCTTCTTGAAGTAAAGAGGGGGACTTAGCATAACAAATTCTTATCCAGTTATTTCCACCTTTTCCAAAAGCAGTTCCTGGTGCTAATCCTACTCCTGATTTTCTAAGTGTATTTATACAAAACGATTCTGAATTAGTTACCCCTTTTACTTTAAAGAAAACATAAAAAGCTGCAGAAGAGGCGGGTAGTTCAACTTTTGAAAAAGAAGTTAGGTTTTTAATAGCTATTTCTCTTGCTTGTGAGAGTTTTTTAATCATATCTGAGATAAAATCCTCACCTTCAGTAATAGCAGTTATTCCTGCATGCTGTATTGGAGCTGCAGGAGATGCGATATTAAACTCATTTAATTTTTCAAAGATGTGTAACATCCCATCAGGAATAGTTATCCATCCTAATCTCCAGCCTGTCATTGCCCATGACTTAGAAAAACTATTTATTACTATTAAAAGATCATTTTTATCAGCAATGTCTAGAAATGAGGGAGCAACTTTTCTGTCGTATACTACTCTTTCATATACTTCGTCCGCAATGATCCAAATTTTATTTTTACGACACAATTCTAAAATTATTTTGTGCTCTTTTTTTTCCATCATCCATCCGGTTGGATTGTTAGGGCTACTTATGTATAGGCCCCTTGCTCCATTTATTTTTTTGGATATTTCTTCTAGGTTTAGTTTCCATTTATTATGTGATTCAGATAAAATTAATGGAATTTCTATTACATTTCCTCCCATAATTTCTATACATCTCATAAAGTTTGGCCAAACGGGAGTGATACAAATTATTTTGTCACCTGGGTTTATTATTGCCTCAGCAGATATCATTAAAGCATTCATTCCACCCACTGTGACCATTATACGTTTAGAGGTAATGGTATTTTTATGAAGTTTACTTGTATATTCAGTAATAGTTTCTACTAATTCATGGACTCCATGGTTGCTTGTATAAAAGGTATGACCTTTATCCAAAGCTGATTTCAAGGAATCTGAAATAAACTTAGGTGTAATTATATCTGTTTCACCGAACCATAGAGGTATAACATCCTTATTATCGATCGCACTATTAGCAATAGTTCTAATTGGTGAAGGTTCGAGTTCTTCAATTATTTTTCTCAAATTTGAATCCTATTGTTTAATTGAAGGCACCCATTTGCCAGGGAATAAATTCTAAGTCTCCTATTCCATTTATTTCAGATTTAGATTGTTTGCCTGAAGCTATATCAAGTATGTATAGAAAAATTTCTTGACCCATATCTTCTATTGAGGATTCACCAGATAATATTTTTCCACAATTAATGTCCATGTCTTCCGTCATTCTCTCATAAAGATCGCTATTGGTAGCTATTTTAATCGAGGGAGCAGGCTTAGAACCAAATACAGAGCCTCTTCCAGTTGTAAAGCATATCATATTTGCCCCTCCAGCTATCATTCCTGTGACACTTAATGGATCGTAACCAGGGGTATTCATAAATGTAAAACCTTTTGCTTTTATCGTCTCAGCGTATTGATATACATCCACTAGATTAGTAGTTCCACCTTTTGCAACTGCCCCTAAGGATTTTTCTAATATAGTAGTAAGACCCCCAGCCTTATTCCCTGGAGAAGGATCTTGGTGAAGTCTTTCTGGCTGATGTTTAGCTAGATAATCTTCTTGCCACCATTTTATGAAGTTAACAATCTTTTGTCCTATTTTTTTATTGATGGCACGTCGAGTAAGAAGATGCTCTGCTCCAAATATTTCAGGAGTTTCAGCTAGTGTAGCCGTACCTCCATTTTGTACTAATAAGTCTACAGCTGCTCCAAGAGCAGGATTTGCTGTCATGCCAGAATAAGCATCAGATCCACCACATTCTAAACCTAATATTAATTCTGATGCCGGACATTCAACACGTTGATCTTTATTTAATATAGGAATCATATGTTTGATTGCTTCAATTCCTTCTTGAATTGTCTTTCTTGTGCCACCTGTCTCCTGTATAGTCATCATTTTAAATGTATCAGAATCCGCCCAATTCATAGATTGAGCCATACCGCTTACTTGATTTACTTCACATCCCAATCCTATAACTAATAAAGCTCCAAAATTTACATGCTTGGAATAACCGTCCATAGTTGCTTGAAGAAGGTCCCATCCCATTCCCGAACTATTTCCCCCACATCCCAGACTATGAGTTATTGAGGCTACACCATCTACATTTGGGTATTGAGACATATATTCTTCATCAAAAGCGTCGGCAATCTTTTTGCAAACTGTAGCAGAGCAGTTTACTGATGAAATAATTCCAACAAAATTTCTGGTCCCAACTTTTCCATTCTTTCTTCTAAATCCCATAAATTTTGCTTGCTTATCTTCTGCTATAATTATTGTTTCTTTGCAACCAAGCGAAAATTCATAATCTCTTTTTTTATCAGACATTCCAATATTATGAACATGGACATAATCACCTTTTTTTATTTCTTTTATTGCAGTTCCAATAATATTGTCATATTTAATTATATCCTCACCTTTTTTTATATCTTGTGTAGCTATTTTGTGGCCGACCGGAATATGTTGGTTGGTAGATAAGAACTCATCTTCAATTTTTATATTTATATCTATTTCTGATTTGGCCGTTACCACGTTATCATTTTCATGTAATCTGATCGTTATTGCGTCCATGTTCATCCTCCTAATCATAAAAAAGAACGTTCTACATTATACATAATTTTTTATTTTTATAAA
>PTKJ01000052.1 GCA_002937675.1 Alphaproteobacteria bacterium MarineAlpha9_Bin1
TTTGAGGACTTTCCAAAGCATCTCCATATAATTCTGAAGTAGAAGCTTGATAAAACCTAGTTTTATCTTTTAAATTTAACAGTTTAATAGCTTCAAGTAATCTAAGAGGACCAATCGCATCTGCGTTGGCTGTATACTCTGGAGTTTCAAAACTTACTTGGACATGACTTTGAGCCGCAAGATTGTAAATCTCATCAGGATCAATTTTCTTCACCAAATTAATTAGATTTGACGCATCTGTCATATCTCCATAATGTAAAAAAAAGTTTACACCTTCTGTATGTGGATCTTTATAAAGATAATCTATACGGCTAGTATTGAAAGAAGATGAACGCCTTTTAATTCCATGTACTATATATCCCTTATCCAGAAGAAATTTTACAAGATAAGATCCATCTTGTCCTGTAATTCCCGTGATCAAAGCTGTTTTCTTTGCCATTATTGATTATCTTTCAGTATAATCCAAATATTATAGATAAAATCTATTTAGTTGCGAGTATTTTTTAGGTAATTTATTTCTTTCATGTTCTGCTCATATTGATTTAAATGTTTCCTTGTGGCATATGTAAACAAAAATATAGAAGCACAATTGAATAAACTATTTTGTGTATTACTATTTTTTTGAGGGAGGAAAAATGGATTATATTCGATTTGGCTCTACTGGTATGAAAGTGTCTAAACTGTGCTTTGGAACAATGATGTTTGCAATGAAATCAGGTTGGAGAAACTATGCGTTGGGAAAAGATGAGGCTAAAATAGTATTTAAAGAAGCTTTAGACTCTGGAATAAACTTTTTTGACACTGCTGATATTTATTCTAATGGATCATGTGAAGAAGTCACTGGAGAACTTCTAAACTCAATGAGTAATAGGGATGAAATAGTATTAGCGACAAAAGTTTATAATCCAATGGGAACAGGACCTAATATGAAGGGACTGTCTCGAAAATATATAATGAATGCAATTGATTCCTCTTTAAAACGTCTTAAAATGAACTATGTAGATTTATATATAATACATCGCTGGGATTATGAAACATCTATTGAAGAAACCATGGAAGCCCTCCATGATGTAGTTAAAAGTGGAAAAACTAGATATATAGGAGCATCTAGCATGTATGCTTGGGAACTTGCAAAAGCCCAAGAAACAGCAAAAATAAATGGTTGGACCCAATTCGTTTCTATGCAAAATCACTATAATTTAATATATAGAGAAGAAGAAAGAGAAATGATTCCATTATGCATTCATGATGGACTGGCTATAACTCCTTGGAGTCCTTTAGCTAGAGGATTTCTCGCTGGGAATAGATATAAAAAAGGGGGTGGCGATACAGCCAGAGCTAAAAACGACGATCTGGCTGATAATTATTACTATACTGATGCTGACTTTGAAACCTTAGATGTATTACTTGAATTATCTAAGGAAATTGAAAGATATCCAGTTGAAATAGCGTTATCTTGGCTATCCAACAAACAAGGAATAACTTGTCCAGTAGTTGGACCAGGAACAAAACAACAGTTACAAGGATTGCTGAACTCCTTAACTTTAAAATTAAGCGAAGAGCAGATTTTACGACTAGAAAAACCTTATAAAGCAAAAAATATATCGGGACACGCTGCTTATTCTATCTAAGCAACAAAATAGTAAAAAACTTTAAATAAACTATATATGGGGTAATTGTGGAAGAAAAATTTGTAAATATAAAAACAAAAGATGGTTTGCTTGACTGCTTTGTAGTCAGTCCGGATGAAGGAGGACCATTTAACGCTGTGATAATCTATATGGATGCACCTGCAATCAGAGAAGAACTCAGAGATATGGCAAGGAGACTAGCTAGTACAGGTTATTTAGTAATTCTCCCCAATCTTTTTTATAGAGTAGGAAAGGAAGGATCATATCCATTTACTTTTTCTAAAATCAGAGAAGATAAGAGCCACTTTCATAAAATGGTTAAGGTTATGGATGAT
The DNA here is from genome assembly GCA_002937675.1 of Alphaproteobacteria bacterium MarineAlpha9_Bin1. Lineage (GTDB taxonomy): Bacteria > Pseudomonadota > Alphaproteobacteria > TMED109 > TMED109 > MarineAlpha9-Bin2. The sequence continues at coordinate 1,967 of PTKJ01000052.1, forward strand.
ACCACAAATGAATTAATTAATGATGATAGTAAATATATAATTGAATACTTGGATAATAGTAAAAAAGTAAAAGGTAGTTCGTACGGAATAATAGGATATTGCATGAGCGGACAATATATAGTTACTGTTGCAGCAAACTATCCCGATAAAATATGTGCTGCCGCTTCTTTTTATGGAGTAAAAATATTAACTGAAGCTGAAGATTCTCCTCATTTGCTCGCTAAACATATTAAAGCTAATCTTTATCTAGGTTTTGCTCAACATGACACTTGGGTAGATGAAGAAAGACTTAAAAATATTAATGAACACTTTAAAAGGTCTACTAAAAAATTTAGGATGGAAGTATACCAAGGAACCGAACATGGTTTTGCTTTTCCTAATAGGCACACCTACAATAAAAATGCAGCTGAGAAACATTGGTCTAGAATAAATGTGCTTTTCGAAAAATCTCTAAAAAATTAATAATACAATTTACTCTGCATCAGGCTGGTTCTTAGGTAGTGCTTTTACGAAATATTCATTTTCCATACACTTCTCATAAATACCTTTTATAAGAGGATAATTAGACATATCTATCTCAAAACGCGCGTTATTAACTACCTGAGAAAAAAGACATATATCAGCGATAGTTGGAGTATCTCCAAAACAATATAAGCCTACTTCTTCATCCTTAGATAATATGTTTTCAAATGGTAGAAATACTTTATGGACCCAATTAGAAAACCATTTTTTAATTTTCTCATCATTTACAGAGAAATTTGTTCTTAGGTAATTAAGTACTTGCAAATTATTTATTGGATGAATTTCTAAAGCTATTGCATGGGCCATAGCACGAACTTTTGCTCTTTTAATAGAAGTCGTAGGCAGAATAGGCGGAGAAGGATAGATTTCATCTAAATATTCAAGTATTGCTAAAGACTGATAAAGTTTAATACCTGAAGGAAACTCTATTGTGGGAACTAATCCATAAGGATTAACTTTTAAATACTTTTCACTCCTGTGTTCTTCTTTCCTTAAATGCAAAGCAAAGTAATCATAATCTATTTCTTTTATATTTAATCCTATACGCACTCTTATAGAAGTAGAACTTCGAAAATAGTTATAAAGTAATGGTTTTTCCATTAATCAAATTGCTCCAAATTAGGATATGCTTAAACTAATTTCACCAAGTCCGTCGACACCTCCTGTAACTTTATCACCTTTTTTAACAGGTCCCACGCCTTCAGGTGTACCCGTATATATTATATCTCCAGGTTCTAATGTCATCGTTTTTGATAAAATTGAAATCATTTCAGGAACTGACCAAATTAATTTATCTATATTAGAATCTTGTTTCACAACTTCATTAACAGCTAACCAAATACGTGCTTCCTTGGGGTGTCCTATTATAGATACTGGAGAAATTGAGCTAATTACTGCAGATTTATCAAAGCCTTTGCCTAACTCCCAGGGTCTTCCTTTATCCTTTGCTGCTTTTTGTAAATCTCTTCTTGTTAAATCAATTCCTACGCCATATCCCCAGATTACATTAAAAGCGGCTTCAGGTTCTACGTTGGTGGCTGTTTTACCTATAGTAACAACCATTTCTATTTCGTAATGAAAGTTATTGGTATGGGGGGGGTATGGAATGTTAGCGTTTAAAATTGTATCAGCATTGACTATTGCATCTGGTGGTTTTGCAAAGAAAAAAGGCGGATCTCTTTCAGGATTTCTTCCCATCTCTAGTACGTGTGCAACATAGTTAGCCCCCACACAAAAAATTCTGCGAACTGGAAAAAGTTTTTTGCTTTCAACAATTAAACATGAAGGCCTTTTCGAAGCTTCAAAGACAAAATTATCGTTCATAATAAGTTGCCCCTCTATATGATTGGTTTTAAGCTTATCTGATAAAGATTATTATAATTTAACATAACTATCTTTTTTGATATGTTAAACTAAAAGTTACTAAATAGATATTAGTGTCACAAAAATGATAAAAATTGATAAAATATACACAAAAGGCGGAGATAAAGGAAAAACTTCACTAGGCAATGGAGATAGGGTAGATAAATTCTCTATTAGGGTACAGACTTTGGGTACAGTGGATGAAACTAATGCCATACTTGGGATTGTGGAAAATGAGATAACTCAATCCTACAAGAATATTATCAATGAAATTCAAAATGATTTATTTGATTTAGGGGCAGATTTATGTGTTCCAGAAGATAAAAAAATAAAATACCAACCATTAAGGATATCAGAAAAACAAATAGATCGTTTAGAAAATGAAATTGATACACTTAATAAAGACTTGAAGCCACTAGACTCCTTTATATTGCCTGGTGGAAGCATTGCTTCCTCTCATCTACACCTAGCAAGAACTGTAGCAAGAAGAGCAGAGAGAAAAGCAGTGAAATTAAGTAAAAAAGAAGCAATCAACCCATTAATTATTAAGTATCTCAATAGACTCTCAGATCTCTTATTTGTATTAGCCAGGATAGAAAATAAAGAAAGAAATATTAAGGATATTCTCTGGAAACCTGGTAAGACTGCATAAATAGTATAATAAACTTGGACAGAAGAATTTTTTTTGAATAGAATTTTAATTTCAAACACATTAAAAAATATGGAAAATTAAAATGCCTATAATTAACAGAATTGCTGGTTTTCATAATGAAATGATTGAATGGAGACATGATATACATAGTAATCCAGAATTAGCTTACCAAGAAAAAAAAACAGCCAAAAAAGTGGCCGCTCTTTTAAAAGATTTTGGCGTAGATGAAGTAGTAGAGGGCATAGGAGGAACTGGAGTAGTAGGTGTTATAAAAAATGGAGAAGGAAAAAAAGTAGCCTTAAGAGCAGATATGGATGCGCTACCAATTAGAGAAGCAAATCAATGTGACCATGTCTCTAATAATGACGGAGTAATGCACGCATGTGGACACGATGGACATACAACTATGCTTCTTGGGGCGGCAAAATATTTAGCTGAAACTAGAAAATTTAAAGGTCAAGTTATATTAGTATTTCAACCGGCGGAAGAAGGATTTGCTGGGGCAAAAGCTATGATAGATGACGGTCTATTTGAAAAATTTCCTGCAGATTCAATATATGGCATGCACAATATGCCGGGTTTGGAAACAGGACACCTTCGTGTTGCCCCTGGCCCCATGATGGCTGCAGCCGATAATTTTGATATAAAAATTTCTGGTAAGGGTGCCCATGGAGCTATGCCTGAAGATTCTATAGATCCAATAGTTTGCGGATCTGCATTGGTACAAGCCATTCAGTCCTTAGTTTCTCGTAATTCAGACCCTAAAAAAACTTTGGTGGTATCTGTAACTAAATTTAATTCAGGACATGCTTACAACGTAATACCTGATTATGCTGAATTATCTGGAACTATTCGATATTTTGATCAAGAAACAGGAAAGTTTATAAGAAAAAAATTTCCTAAAATAGTTGAGGATTTATGTGCTACTTATGGAGCAAAAGCTGAAGTTGACTATAAAGAAGGGTATCCCCCTACTATCAATGAAAACACCTCATCAGAATTTGCCCTTAAGGTTGCAAAAGAAGTGGCTGGCTCAAATGCTTCAGATCAACAAATGCCTATGATGGGTTCAGAAGATTTCTCTTATTTTTTACAGGAAAAACCTGGAGCTTATGCTTGGATTGGAAATGGAAACTCTGCATCATTGCATAATCCTTCCTATGATTTTAATGATGACAATTTACCTATAGGAGCATCATTCCTGGCACGTATTGCTGAAAACAAACTACTTTAAAATATAAAATAAGGGGCAAAATATTGTGTTAAATAAATTTGATATTCCAGGGGAAAGATTTGACGGCCCAATTTTGGTTACAGGAGCAGGTGGCTGTATAGGAGCATGGACATTATCTTTACTTTCCGATGCTGGAGTCGAAGTAGTTGCATTTGATTTATCTGACAACAAAAGAAGACCATCTTTTTTAATAGAAGAAGAAAAACTCAATAATATTCCATGGATGACAGGAGACATTTCAGATACTGAAACTGTTATGAACACTGTTGAAAAAGTACAACCTCAAGCAATAATCCATCTTGCAGCATTACAAGTTCCATTTTGTGCTGCAGAGCCAATTAATGGAGCAAAAGTAAATGTAGTGGGTACGGTGAATATTTTAGAATCTGCAAAAAAATATGGAATCAAAAGAATATCGCACGCTAGTTCAGTAGCTGCACATTCATTTCTCCCCGGATCAAATTCTCTTAAAACTCTTTATGGGGCATATAAAACGTGTGACGAGCAAATTTCAGAAGTATATTGGCAAGATCACAAAGTTCCTAGCATATGTTTAAGACCAGGTATAGTTGTTGGAGTAGGAAGAGATCAAGGAATGACTTCAAAACAAACGGTAGCGATGTTAGCTGCCGCACTGGATGAACCTTACGATATCCCCTACACCGGAAACGTATCTCATCTTTTTGCCGGAGAAGTAGCTTCTGCTTTTATTCATAGTGTATCTTATGAAGGTGATGGTGCCTTTGTATTTGATATTTTTGGGGAAAGTATCAACATTGAAGATACAATAAAAATGATTAATAAAGTTAAACCTAATTCGAAAATTACATCTTCTGGATCAGAAATGCCTTTTCCGAGCAAGTTATCTGATACTCCACTTAGAGAACATCTTAAAAAAAGAATTTCTGATTATGGATGCATAGATACAATGACAATGATCTTTGAAACTATAAAGGCTTTTGAAATTTTACTTCAATCAGGGCAAATCACTAAAGATTATCTCAAATAAGGAAAAAGAATAATGAGTTGGGAAAAAGAGGTAAAAGAGCTACAAAATAGAATAAATCTCTCAAAAAGACTAGGAGGGAAAGAAAAAATTAAGAGACAGCATGATGCTGGAAGAACCACGGTAAGAGAAAGAATAGTATCTCTTATAGATAAGGATAGTTTCAGAGAAATTGGTGGTATAGCAGGTCGTAGCGAATATGATAAAGAGGGAAATTTACTTAATTTTCTTCCCGCAAATTCAGTGATCGGACAAGCAAAGATTGATAATAGGGCCGTAGTTATATATGGAGATGACTTCACTGTGAGAGGTGGAGCAGCTGATGCTGCTATACACGAAAAAATGATTACTGCAGAACGCTTTGCCAATGAATATAGAATGCCAATTATAAGACTTATAGAAGGTACTGGAGGCGGCGGTTCAGTTAAATCCCTAGAAAAAGATGGATACACCTATGTCCCTGCTAATCCTGCTTGGGACTGGGTCGTAAAAAATATGTCTACAGTTCCTGTAGTTTCATTAGGATGCGGACCTGTGGCAGGATTAGGTGCTGCACGTTTAGTCAGCAGCCATTATTCAATAATAATAAAAAATATCAGTCAAGTATTTGTAGCAGGCCCTCCTGTTGTAAACAGGCTAGGAGAAACTGTTACCAAAGAGTCGTTAGGTGGTAGTGAAATACATGGAAAAAATGGTGTAGTTGATGATGTAGCAAAAGATGAGGCGGAAGCATTGTTATTGGCTAAAAAATTTTTAAGTTATCTTCCCTCTTCTACATATGATTTGCCAGAAAAAATTAAAAACAGAGATCCTGTAGATAGATCTGACAATTGGTTAATAAAAGTAATTCCAAAAGATAGACGTCAAAGCTATGAAATCAGACCTATAATCAAAAGCGTGACAGATGAAAATAGTTTTTTTGAAATTGGAAAAAATTGGGGAACTTCTTCTGTTTCTGGTTTTGCAAGATTAGATGGACATCCAATAGCCGTGCTAGCTAATGATCCACAAGTATATGGTGGAGGTTGGACAGCAGATGCCTCACTGAAAATAATCAGAATAGTTGAAATAGCAGAAACTTTTAATTTACCCATACTTCATTTGGTAGACAATCCAGGATTTCTTGTAGGTACTTACGCAGAAAAACAGGCAACTATTAGACATGGAGCTAGAGCTTTAGCTGCAATTTACCAACTTACAACTCCAATTTGCTCAATAATCTTAAGGCGGGCTTTTGGTGTAGCTGGTGCCGCACATATGAATCATACTCATCACAAATATCGATATGCATGGCCTTCTGGAGATTGGGGATCTCTACCAATAGAAGGAGGGATAGAGGCCGCTTATAAATCAGATTTAGAACAATCTGATAACCCTGAAAAACTTCTTAAAGACATAGAAGAAAAATTAAACCGGGTAAGATCTCCATTTAGATCAGCAGAAAAATTTTCAATTGAAAATATTATAGATCCTCGAGATAGCAGAAAAGTACTTTGCGAATGGATAAACCTAGCATCAAAAATTAGAACCCCAGGCCCAAAAACTTTTGGAATGCGTCCTTAATAATATATCAGGAGATTATTTTTATGAAGCCATGGAAACAATTTACTTTTGGCAAAAATGATGTCTCCATTTACAATTATGAAACTAGTAGCAAAATAAAAAAAAATAAAAAAAATATGTATAGTTATACAACTATCTTCATAACTACTATGGAAAAGATATGAAAATTGCTGTAATTGGAGGTGGAAATGGAGGATACGCTGCAGCAGCAGACTTAACATTTCATGGTCACAAAATATTTTTTTGGCAGCGTTCTATCAAAAATACAAAAGAACTCATTAAAAACAATAATACCATTATTATGCAAGACCATAACGGTAAAAAAAAAGTTAAAATATATAAAGTATGTACAACACTAGAGCAGGCTGTAAAAAATGTTAAAATAGTTATAATTTTATTACCTGCCTTTACTCAGAAAGAAATTTCAAAAAAAATTAGTTCAATATTAAGTAATGAACAAATTATCTTTCTACCTCCAGGTAGTTTTGGATCTTGGATTTTTGCTAATGAATCTAGTAAAAATAATAAACACAATATTTATTTTGCGGAATCAGGAACATTACCATACTTAGCTCGAAAAAAAGATATTAACACGATTTCTATTATAACTAGAGCTACCAGGCTTCCTACAGGAGTCTATCCCAAAAATAAATTTATGAAAGTTATCAAAATACTTAAAACTATTTACCCATCTATTGAATACTGTGGAGATATTCTATCAGCAACTTTAATGAATGCAGGGCCTATAATTCACCCTCCATTAATAATTCTGAATGTTGGCCCCCTGGAGCACTTTTCTACGTGGGATATTCATAATGAAGGAACACAAACAAGTATAAAAAAAGTAATTTATGCTCTAGATTCTGAAAGAATTAAATTAAGAAAAAAGTTAAGTTATAAAGCTCCACATTTTCCCTTGTCTGACCATTATAATAGTAAAGGTGAAGAATGGATGTACGGTAATTCAGCTCATAAAAATCTTAAAATATCAAAAAATTGGAGAGAACATATAGATTTAAATAACCATAGATATATTTTAGAAGATATAAAAATAGGTTTGTCTTTCATGTATTCTATTGCTGAATGGTTAAAAATAAAAGTTCCTATAACTTCAAGCTTATTAGATATAGGTTCTATATTATTAGGAGAGGATATTAAAAAAACCGGAAGAACACTTACAAATCTTAATATAAATAATTTAAGTATTCTCGAATTAAAAAATAAATTAAATGGTGGCAAATGAATATTGTTGTTGTTGGTTGTGGAAGAATGGGACAAGGCATAGCACTAACATATGCCCTAGCTGGATATTCAATTCATTTATTAGACGCAAAAACAAGAGAACACAAAGAGTTTTTAGAACTGTTACACCAAACTCAAAACAATTTAAATGAAACGTTAAATATCTTATATAGGATAAATTTAATAAAAAAAAAACATATAAAAATTATTTTCAAAAAAAT
>PTKJ01000053.1 GCA_002937675.1 Alphaproteobacteria bacterium MarineAlpha9_Bin1
AGTTAAGATATGTGACATAATTTTACAAAAAATACAAATCCCAATTTGTAATTATGTATTATACAGAGTTATCACAAAAATTTTTTTATCTGATCCAAAACGTCATTTACCAAAATATTTTTAATATCTTCTTTGTACATAATCGTTACATTCTCTCCTATTGGTGCACATAACTTAGGGTCAGAACCTGCGCCAAATAATACCACTACTTTTGCTTCACAAGAGGCAGCCAAGTGAATAGGTCCGGTATCATTTCCAATCACAAATTGAGCAGATTTTGCTAAAAAAGCAATATCCTTAAATGACGTTTTACCTACCAAATTTATAGATTTTTTAATGCTTGAATCTTCAGAATTGGAGATGATTTCATCAATTATAGTTTTTTCGCCTTCAAGCCCAATAAATACTGACGATATTCCTAAATTTTTTAGAACCTTAACTAATTCTGCATAAGACTCTTTAGGCCATATTTTATTTTTTCTATGAGCTGCAGATCCCGATATAATTAGAGCATATTTATCTTTAACAATATTTAGTTTTATGTTTTTCGCTAATAACCATTTCCAATCAGGTGGAGAAATATTTCTTAAACCACAAACACTTAATTGATCTTTTTGTCTATCATATGTGTGCATTTTTTTTCTTAAACTATTATTATGTCTAAAAGTACACCCATAAGCAATACCACTCCATTGGACAGATTTCATGAAAAAAAATAAGTAAAAATATAAATTAGACCTATTTGAAGTTTGCAAGTCATATATCCTTGAAAAATTTAGTTTTTGAAGCGTACTCCGAAGACAAAGCCAACCTGAAATATTATTCCATTTTGGTTTTTCATCAACTATTACTTCATCGAACCAGGGACTTTCTTCCATAAGTTCACAATAAGTTTTAGTAGTTAAACAATAAATATTATCTTTTTTATGAAAATTTCTTATCGCTTTTATCGCAGCACCAGAAAGTACAATATCTCCTAAAGCACCGTGTTTGATTATTAAGATATTATTTTTTTTCATTAAGAACCTATTTTAAAATAAAATTAAGAATATTCAAAGATAGTTTTTGCTTTCCTTAACTAGCTCAGAGTAAAGCTTTAAAGTTCTATCGCACATAAATTTGATGTCATAATTTTCTCTGATATTTTGAATGCATTTTTCAGATAGTATTAATCTTTGGTCTTTATTAAGATCCAATGCCATGGATATTTTCTTACATAAATCATTAACATTTCCCGATTTAAAAAGCCAGCCCGTCATTTTATCTCTAATAATTTCTGCTCCACCTCCATGATTAACTGAAATTGTTGGCCTGCCCATAGCTAAAGACTCGGCAACTACTCTCCCAAAGGCCTCCGGTTTCGTGGAAGCAGATATAACAACATCGGCTAATTTGAATATTGCTGGCATATCATGCTGAGCTCCTAAAAATCTAAAATTATTTGTTAAGCCCATTTTTTTAATCTTAGATTCTAACTCTTTAACGTACTGTTTCTTAGTTTGAACATCACCTACAAAAAGACAAATAATATCATTCCTTTTAAGTTTTTTTACAGCTTCTATTAATAGATTATGCCCCTTCCACCTAGTCATTCTAGCAGGAAGAAGTATTGTATAATTTTCCTCTTTCAAATCAAACTTATTTGAAATGTCTATTAATCTTTGTTCTCTGACCCTAGCAGAATCAAAAATTGATAGATCTACTCCTCTAGGAATGACTACAATTTTTTCTTTAATTACTTTATATTCCCTCTTAATATGCCCTGCTATAAAATTACTTATAGCTATTATTTTATCAGCATTAATCATGGCACCATTGTATTTCTTTTTTATCATGTTCTCTATTCCGTAAGTACCATGAAATGTAGTTATAAAAGGTATTTTCATTTTTTTGGCAGCATACTGGGAACTCCATGCTGGTGATCTACTTCTAGCATGAATAATATCAATATTATTATTTTTAATTATTTTTTTTATCTTAGATATATTTCTATAGATAGTGACAGGATTTTTACTATGAACAGGGGCAATTATAACCTCTGTCCCAAATCTAGTAACCTCATGTAATCTTCTCCCTCCAGAAGTAGTTATATACGAACCTAAATTATTATTAGAAAGGGTTCGAGAAATTTCAACTGCCCCATTAACTAATCCACCACTATCTAAGTGTGGTAAGACTTGAAGTACTGAATAATCTATATTACTTAAAGACATGTTGTTATCTCTACAATAATTGCTTAGAATTTTATTTATTAAAATTATTACAAACCGAAAAAAATACAATGATTAATAAAATAAAAAGTGCCAACGGAAGAGAAATTTCCTATAAACATTTGAAAAACAAATCAAAAATTAGTGTGTTATTCTGCCCTGGATTTAATTCTGACATGAATGGTAACAAAGCAAGCCACATATTTGATTGGTGCAAAAATAATAATATAGAGTGTGCCTTATTTGATTATTCTGGACATGGTAATTCCCCAGGTGATTTTAAAAATTTAGGGATTGAAGAATGGATCGAAGACACTAACACAATACTAGATATTGTTCTAAATAATCCTGCAATTATTATAGGTTCGAGTATGGGAGGATGGATTGCTATCAACATAGCCATTCTAAACCCTTCTAAAGTAAGTGCAATTATTGGTATTGCCTCTGCTCCTGATTTCACTGAAAAATTATGGGCTAGTATTTTAACAAAAAAACAAAAATTGGATATTAATAAATATGGGTATACTAGGGTGAAATCCGAATATGACTCAAATGGATATATAATCTCTAAAAAATTAATAAATAGCGGAAAGAAATATCTTATCACTAAAAACAAAGAAATTAATGTAAGTTGTCCGGTTAGATTAATACATGGGGATTCCGATGAAGAAGTAACTCTAAGTAATAGTGTGTGCATATTTAAAAGGATAAAATCAAAAAATATTGAATTAACTATTATAAAAAATGGCGATCACAGGCTTTCTAAACCAGAAAATTTAAAAACGATTTTGAGCACACTTCAAAATTTAAAAGAGGAATTATTGAGGTAAGAAGTATGTATATCTAAAAGACCTTCTTTATAAGTAGGATAAATCATCTTCCCAAATGTATTTTTTAAAAGACTATTATCAATTTTTCTACTATTTTCCCAAAAACTCCGTCTAATAGGTGATAGTTGTTTGTAAACTTCTTCATAATTTAGGATTTTAGGTATTTTTTTACCAAGTAATTTATAAGCATATTGGGCTACTTCTATTTGTGAAGCAGGTTTGTTGTCAGATAAATTTATTATTCCTTCTAAGTTTTTTGATACAGCACAAGTGCCAATAATATGTCCGATATCAGCCTCATGTATCCTGTTAAAAAAATGATTTCTTTTATAAATTGGGACAAATTTGTCATTTAGTATCTGAAGAATAATATTTCTTTCAAAACCATATATACCTGAAAGACGAAAAATGCATAATGATTTATTGGATTTGAGAGAAAAATTCTTGATAATATTTTCTGCTTTGAGACGTGACAAACTTGAACTCGCATCAGATTTTAAGATGCTTTTTTCATTAACCACCTTTCCTTTATAATCTCCATACACTCCCGTAGAAGAAACATATCCAATCCAACTCACACCAGAGTGAGCAATAGATTTTTTATGTTTACTAATAATAGGACATCCTGTTTTATCAGGTGGTGCTGTAATTACTAATGAATCTGCATTTTGAATGACGGTATCAAACGAACCTATATCAAAAATTTTGACACCAATCTTTCGTAAAACATAAGTTCTTTCTCTATTAGAAGTAAAGCCATAAGCCACACTTCCTTTTTTTATGATGTTCAAACAAATTTCTTTAGAAATTTTTCCTAAACCCATTATAACAATTTTATTTTTTATTTTACTTATTTTTAAAACCTCCCTCAAGTTCGTTATGCATAAGAATCCACTCATTCCTCACATCATTCTCATTTTCATTTCTAAAATTTTTATTTTTTTCAAAATTGAAAATTTTTTTACTTAATTTTCCCAAAGCCCATATAGCTGCAACCCTTACTAAAGGGGAATTATCATAAATTAATCTTAATACATGAGGTATCATAATTCTTGAAGATGAGTTTCCCATAGCTATTAAAACATTTCTAATAAATTGATTCCTTCCTATTCTCTTTATTGGTGAACCTTTATACATTTTTCTAAATTCTAATTCGTCAATACTACTCAATTTCGCTAATGAGATATTATCTAATTCTTTTTTTGCTAGGAAAGCAATGTGACTAGAAAGTTTCGCAAATTTATTCCACGGACATATAGCCAAACAATCATCACACCCATAGATGCGGTTGCCTAATAGTGACCTAAATTTTCTAGGAATATGGCTTTTGTGTTCTATAGTTAAATAAGAAATACATTTTCTTGCATCTAGCTCATAAGGCTTTGGAAAAGCTTTCGTGGGACAAATATCTATACATTTAGAGCAACTTCCACATGAATTTTTTATTGTCTTCTTTCTAGAAAATATTTTCACATTTAAAAGCATAATGCCTATAAATGTCCAATTCCCAAAGTTCTTACTAATCAAATTAGTATGTTTTCCTATCCACCCCAAACCTGCAGATTCTGCAAGAGGTTTCTCCATCAGTGGTGCCGTATCAACAAAAACTTTTACTTCAACTTTTGTCTTTGACGATGTCCAACTGGCAAGGTTCTTCAGCCTTCCCTTAATCCACTTATGATAATCTTTATTTTTTGCATACAAACTTATGAGACCATTATTCTTTTTTTTTAAATAATGCAAAGGGTTTTGATTATTAGAATAGTTAGCTAATACAACTACAGCACTTTTTGCATCTTTCCACATATTTACCGGCTTCAGTCGTCTATCTAAATTATCTGACATCCATTTCATTTCCCCATGCCGCCCTTTATCTATAAATTTTATTAAATTTTTGCTTGTTATAGAGGATATATCTGCTTGACAGAATCCGACCTCATCAAAACCTAATTCCAGTGCTTTGTCTTCAATTCCAGAAATCAAATAAGAATTATCAATTATTTTTTTTATGATTTTTTCCAATATTTCTTATATCGTACCCTGAGGGGTATTGCACTAATCTTAAACCAAACAAATGTATAACTGCAAAAAAATGATCAAAAATATCAGATTGAACTGATTCATATGCCACCCAGTCTATAGTTTTAGTGAAACAATAAACTTCTAAAGGTAAACCTTCTTTTCCTGGTTTTAACTGTCTTACCATCATAGTAAGTTCTGGGTTAATATGTTTATTAGATTTTAAGTAATAAAGAATATAAGCTCTAAATACTCCAATATTAGTTAATCTACGATGATTGACAGTATCATCAGCCAATTCAGAATTAGCTTTAGATATCTCATTATCTTTATCTTTAAAATGATTTGATAATAATGTTAATTTCTGCAGCTTTTTCCTAATATCAGAATTTAAAAAAGTTATTGAATCTTGATCCATTAATAATGAACGTTTTATTCGTCTACCTCCCGCCTTCTCAATACCTCTCCAATTCTTGAAAGGATGTTCTAATAATTTTGAAGTAGGAAAGGTAATTAAACCTTGATCAAATGACTTAACTGTAACTGTGTGTAAACCAACTTCAATACAATCTCCATCAACCTCTAAGGAGGGTATGGTTACCCAGTCCCCTTCTCTGATAGTATCAGAGCCAAATACTTGAATAGATGCCACTAGGCCTAGAATAGTATCCCTAAAAGCCAAAATAATAAGCGCAGTTAAAGCACCAAGTCCTGACAAAATAGTCCATGGAGATGTAGAAGTTAAAACACACAGCGCTAATACGATTCCAAATAAATAAAATACTAATCTAAGTAGCTGAAAATAATTTCGTATGGGTGTACTAGAAAATGCTTTACTTCCTCTTAAAGTTTCAGACAAAGCTGAAAGTAATCTAGTTAGAGATATAGTAACTACTACTATTATCAGAAATGAGATTATTCTATCAATTATCCCCCCATCAGTAGAAATGTCACCAAGACTTATCTCAAAAACTAAAAAAGGTATGGCCCAACCAATGGGCCTGAAAACTTTTTTATTTACGAGTTGTTTCCCAATATCGAATTTAAGCTTGGTTATCCATTTCCTGATTAAAACTAGAATTAGTTTATTAAATACTATTGAAATTATGATTGTAAAAACCAAAGCTATAAATAGATGTAAATATACAGATTCAATTAACCAATCTAGTCCAAGAAAAAAAATTATGCCCTCAAGTTGATTTTTAAAAAAATTGATAACGACCATAATTAATTCAGAAAAAGATCCCATTTTCTAAAAACTCCAAATTATATATTCTTCACTCTACTATAAAATAATTAAAAATCGAGATTATTATAATGTTTTACAGGAAGCATTCCTGGTACTTTATCTAGTAATATATCCCTAAAAGAAGGTCTTGATTTTACTCTAACATACCACTCTTTAGCATCAGGATAATCACGCCATGAAACTTCTCCTAGATAATCCAGTATAGAAAAATTAGCTGCAGCAGAAATATCTGCTATACTAAATTTTTTTCCAGCCAACCAATCCCTTTGCTTACTCAGCCAATCAATATATTCTAGATGTACTTTTAAATTTTTTCTCCCTGCTCTTAAAACATTGCTATTAGGTTCCCCCTTACCCATAAAACCTTTTACAATTTTTTCAAAAACAATATTTTCTTCAACCTCTCTAAAAAATTTTTTACTAAACCAACACATTATTCTTCTTGATTCTGCCCTTATCAATGGCTCCTCACCTATAAGATTTGGTTCATTTTGAATATCATCCAACCACTCAATAATTACAGATGCACCACAAATTGATTTTTTTTCATCTAATAATAACACTGGAACACTTCCATCTGGATTATAAAGTAAAAAATTTTTTCTTCTTTCCCATATGGGTTCTACTAATAATCTTACATTTATTTTTTTTTCTGCCAAAGCAATCCTTACCACACGGCAGTCTCCTGAAAAAGGTAAGTGATATAGAATAGTCATTTTAAAATTTTCCATACATTAATAAATAAAACTATATATTAATCTTTTCGTTTAAGAAAAAAAACTATACCTTTAACATTCTAAAAAAGGTAATTATAAATGAGTTTTACTGAATTATTTATTTACTCTTTTATTCAAGGTTTGACAGAATTTTTACCTATTTCTTCTTCGGCTCACCTTGTCATTATAGAAAATATTTTTGGTTGGACAAAAGAGGGAAGAACATTTGCTATAGCTGCCCATTTGGGAACATTATTAACAGTGTTAATTTATTTGCGTTACGAAATAATATCAGTCTGTAAGAATTTTCATTTAAATGACTATAGCGTTAATGATGAAAACTATAAGACTATTGTTAACATTATCATAATTACCATGCCCATAATCATTTTAGGACTAATTGTCTTTAAAACACTAGATATAATATTATTAAATTTACAACTAATAGCCTTTGCAACCTTGGTAGGAGCTTTGATACTTTTAATATCTGATCAAACAAAATTTAAGAACAAAACTTTATCAAATTTATCTTACAAAGAATCAATATTAATAGGTATGATGCAATCTCTTGCTCTTATACCCGGAGCCTCAAGAGCAGGTATGATAATTGCAGCATCTCGCTTCCTAAACATTAATAGATCTAACTCTGCAAAAATAGCACTTTTTACTGGAATACCAACAATTTTGTGTGCAGTTATATTGGAAGCATTCTGGTTAATTAAAAACACCAACTATATTTTAAGTTACAGTCTTATTATAGTTGTAGCTTTGTCATTCATGTTTTCATACCTTTCTATTTACTATTTATTTAAATGGATAGATAAAAATAGTTTTTTACCATTTATAATTTACAGGTTTATAATGGGGATGTTTATTCTGGCGATCATTTACCTTTAGTCTTTAATTCTCAAAGAATTTATTTAAATAGGCTTCCAATGTAACAGGCACTATACCTAATTGTTTAAACCCAAATGCAGAATTAGAAGTTATATTGTCTTCTTGCAACAATCTTACTTGGTCTACAGTAATAGGGGGATTAGGTAAAAACGAACAAGCCGTTCCTATAAGTTTGGTAATGGCAAATGGTACAGGGATATATCTTCTTTTAATTCCTTTAGATTGAACTATCAAATCAAATAACTCTTTCAAAGTAAATATATCTAGGCCACCTAATTCGAAAGTTTT
The DNA here is from genome assembly GCA_002937675.1 of Alphaproteobacteria bacterium MarineAlpha9_Bin1. Taxonomy (GTDB): domain Bacteria; phylum Pseudomonadota; class Alphaproteobacteria; order TMED109; family TMED109; genus MarineAlpha9-Bin2. Next base: position 8,210 of record PTKJ01000053.1, read on the forward strand.
CCCCTTGTAAAGCCTGCTCATTGACAAATACTCTATTAAATTAGTTAAGTCCTTAATATAAACAGGTTGAAACCTAGTTAAACCACCTCCTATAAGAGGCAGAACCGGAAATATAGAGACCATTTGGGCAAACTTATTAATAAAATTATCATGTAGACCGAAGACAACACTTGGCCTCAGAATAATTGACTTCTTATATACTGATTTGACACGAAGCTCTCCTTCAAATTTACTTCTAGAATAATTTGCTAAAGATCCTTTTCTAATACCAAGCGCAGAAACATGAAGAAGTCTTTTTATATCATTTTCTAGACATGCCTTAGCAATATTTTCAGCTCCTTTTATGTGAATTTCATGAAATCTCTGATTTTTAGTTTGAAAAAGAATTCCTACTAAATTAACTACACAATCGACGTTTTTAGTAGCTTCTAAGACCGAATTATAATCGAGTATATTACAACTTTTCAAATAAACTTGCCCCACATCTCCCATGGGAAGTAAATAGCTTGCATAATGAGGATTTCTCATAAGAGCCATGATGGTCCATCCATTTTTTGACAAGAGATCTACCAAATTTCTTCCTATAAATCCAGAAGCACCAAAAATTGCTATAGACTTTTTTTCATTATTTTTTTTTAAAAATTTATTCAATTGGTATTCCTAAGTTTTTAATAGTATTTAATATAATCATGAATTTTAAATTTACATATATATTAAAACTAAATAGAAATTATATTTAGTTTAAGTATAACTAAAATTTATTCTATAATTTTAAATAAATCAGGAATTAAAATGAGACCAGCAAATTATACTCTCTATCAAAATGATTTACCATTGGATTTAGATTTTTCTGATCATATTGCAATTGATACGGAAACAATGGGACTTAATCCCTTAAGAGACAGATTATGTCTTGTGCAAATATGTTCAGGAGATGGTCATGCTCATTTGGTTCAAATACAACCTAACGATACCTATCCCAACTTGATAAATTTGCTCAACGATAAAAAGAAAAAGAAAATTTTTCATTATGCCCGTTTTGACCTGGCAATGATACATAATAACCTTAATGTTCAATGCAACAATATATATTGTACAAAAATAGCATCTAAACTGGCCAGAACTTACACAGACAAACATGGATTAAAAGATTTATGTAAAGAACTATTAAATGTAGAGATATCAAAGCAAAAACAAAGTTCTGACTGGGGCAATAAGAATTTATCAGAAGATCAATTAAAATATGCTGCATCAGATGTTCTTTACCTTCACGAAATTATGAATAAACTAAATGATATCTTAAATAGAGAGGACAGGATGATATTAGCAGAAAAATGTTTTGAATTTCTTTCCACCCGAGTTTATTTAGATTTACAAGGTTGGGGGGAACCAGATATTTTTTCTCATTAAAACTAAAATACTTTGCTAAAAAATAATATATATTTATCCTTTAAATAAATATTAAAAAAACATAATTCAAGCTAGTAATACATTGGAGCGCATAATTGCAATCTAAAATAGATTTAGAAATAATTAGAGATACAATTAAAAA
>PTKJ01000054.1 GCA_002937675.1 Alphaproteobacteria bacterium MarineAlpha9_Bin1
TAATTTTCAATTCATCTTTTTCTAGATCAACGTTACTCTTAATGATATCTGTTATGTCATACTTTAAATGGCTTTTTTTATTCATCATTATTTAGCTTTTCTGTAATGGGTTGAAAATACTCTAATATTTGACCCATAGGTTTTCTTAAAAATTGGCAATTAAAGTAAAGTACTACTGAATTATTTTTTGTTAATATTCAATACTTCTTATTTAGTATATAACCTTCCCTCATTTCATTCAATATTCCGTAGTCACATGATTAAAATATAATTTTAATTATAGTATTTATAATTTTTTATGAGTTTATATACTTTATCTATTCTAGGCCACACAGTATTGCAAATGATTGGTATACAAGTTAAGAATGATATGAGCCATATTCCATGACTGTATCTAGCAACTCCTTCATAAAATAGAAATTGCAAATGACCTGCAATCATAGATGTGGCTAAAATTTTTTCAAAATAAGAAGAGTTTTTATGAAAGATGATTATCCATAAAAGTAAAAATATTAAAATATACCATGGTTCTTTATATGAAATCCAAATGCCTATATGATCAATTATTCTACTACAAGCTATTTCTGATGAGTTAAAACAATCTATCCAAATATCTGGATGATTGGGCATATTATTTTTAATGGTGGCCGAAGCTGTAATAGGTACTAGAATTTTTCCAAAGTGGTAGTTGTGTAGTGGTATAAGTAGAAAAGGAGAAAATCCTAGCCCAAAATAAAATAATTTTTTGATATTTTGTTTTGTGTGAAAAAAATAAAAAGATATTCCTAAAAGCAAAATAAATATAGAGATAGCAAAGTTAGGACGTAAGGAGATTGCGAATGCAAATAGAAGGCCTATTAATATTAATTCAAATATTTTATGTTCATAATCATTCTTTTGCCAAAATAAATTTACGGAAATAATTAATGAAGTAATAGCAATACCTGCACCAAATCCTAAGAAAGTGTATTTGATAAGATATAGTTGAAAAAATCCAAATGCTTCTAGAATTGGAATAAATAAAAATGTCATTAGTAATATTTTATACCAAGTATCGTTAGTCAATTTTTTTAAAATATTTCTAATTGCAAGAGGGGCAAGGGAAACAAACAATAATAAACCTAATACACTTTCTCCAAATATAGGCATAGTCATTGCCCACGCATATCTCATTCCAGGCATATAGTAAAAAATATTTTCTCGACCTCTAAGCCATTCTATTAAATTCCCTTTCGATAGGGTTTCTGACATTTCCCTTGCAAAGGAATAATGAGTTAAACCATCGTTTCCTCTGCTCATATAAGGTAATTCAGAAAATCCTGCGGGGTAGCCATTTTGTTGCTGGCTTACTATAAAAATTACTATGCTAAGAGTAAAAATACTTAGTATTAAAAAATCACTTTTATTTAGTCTGGTAAGCAGGAGTAATATAGAAATAGAGGAAAATATTGATAGTAAATACAGCAGGGTATTTTTATGATTTTTTATACTTAAACTTAAGGGCAGATTTCGATTAAAATCAAAGGCATAAATCTGTAAATTTTTTTTATTTTTCCAGAACTCTCTTTTAAGATAAATACATTTTTCTTCTTCTGTATAGAATTTATTCCATTTGTTATTATCTTTTAGATAAAACTTTCCAGTCCAGCACATTTTTGAAGAGTGCATAGATTGAGGTAATAAAAAAGAAAAAATTAATGGATAGTAAGCTCCCCATTTTCCATAAATTAAATTTGTTTTATTATCAGTTCCAAAAAAATTATATCTTGCATCATTTAGTTTTCCGACTCTTAAATCATATCTGTCTTTAAAATCTAAAGAGTATATTATTCTAGTCATTTTAGGATTAGTGAAGAATGAGTCGGCAGAAAATGCCCAAGGATTAGTATTTTTTTCAATATTAGCAGGGGGAATTTCAAATGGAAGCTCAAGTTTTTCAATATCTTCTTTTGCATCCTTTCTAATACTTTCTGGCAATATGTTATTCAGAATTTTATCATCTGGCGAATAAATCTGTTCTCCCATTTCTATAGAAGGTAAATTGATAGAATAACGTGTTATCAAAACTGCACCGATGATTATTAATGCGAAAAACCATGATATAGTTTTAGTATCTATCCTATTTAAAACTGCTGCGTATAAAGCTATAAGTAGTGCAATAAAAGCCGGCCAACTTGTTAATGGAATTCCATAGCTCGCTCCTATTAAAATTAATATTAGTGGTCTATCTATAAAATTAAATATTTTATTTTGCATTCCAATTCCTATAGGCTGATATCATCATTTCCAAATCAGAATATTTAGGATTCCAACCAATTAAAGATTTTGTATAAGATATATCAACTATATAATTTTTATCTGCGATATAAAACTGTTCTGGATATAAAATTGTTAGACCTAGTAAATCAAGAAAATTAAGAGCAAATTTACTTAATTTTGCAGGTAAGGGAATAAGCGAAGAATTTGAATTTACCTCTTTTATCAAATTTTTTAACAAATCTTTTACTTTTAGTTCCGGATTAGATCCTAAATTTAATATTTGTGTGGGAAAATTGTTTTGTACTGACAAAATTATTGCATCGCTACAATCATCTACTGATACCATTTGGTAATAATTGTCTCCTTTTCCTATCATAGGTATAGGTCTATTTAAAGATAAGGACGAAAATAATTTTTCCATTACACCTAATCTTCCAGGTCCCATAATTAATCTCGGTCTTAAGATTGTAATAGGCAGCCCTTTTTCTTGTGCTGAAATAAGAATATTTTCAGCTTCTAACTTGCTTTTACCATAAGGCCCTAAAGGCTTTCTATGGTGATCAATTTTAATAGGTAGAGTCTGTGGATATCCATATACCATGTCTGTAGAAAAATATATTAGTCCTTTGAGATCTATATTAATAATTGTATTTAAAAGATTTTTTGTCCCAGTAACGTTAACTTCTTTAAACCAATCTAAACGGTTTTTCCATGGTACACTACTGTGATATTGCCTAGCCGCTAAATGAATTACAATGTCATTTTTTCTAAATTCTGGAAAAATGTTTTTGCTGATATCACAAGATGATAATTTAACGGGCAATTTAATATTTTGTAATCGTTGTTCTAAATCTGCCAATATAATATTAGAAGGGTTTATATTTAATTGTTTAATTAATTTGTTGGCCAGGTTAATTCCAGTTAAACCTGCACCTCCAATTATTACCCATCTAGACATTTTTAAGGGGTCCTAGCAGATAGTGCCAGTATAATAAGCCCTAAAGATATAAACGTAAGAGCTATAATTTTTAACATATTTATTTCTTCATTGAATAGCATCCATGCCAAAAATGTAACTAAAATATAACCTAGAGCTTGAAAAGGATAGGCAAAACTTACATCAACCTTAGATAATACCCAGAGCCAAATAATTATAGATAAACCATAAGAGATAAAACCTAATAAATTATATGGGTTTAGAATAATGGATTGAGTGGTTTTAAGTATAGAACCATTAAAATTTATAGGAGAGAGAGAAGTCATGCCAGTTTTTAAAAAAATTTGTGCTATAGCATTAAGAAAAACACTGGAAATAATTAATATTAAATTAGCAAGCATAATCTAAAGTTTTTCTAATATTAGGTTTTTTTTGTTAATTCTAAAAATAATTCTTCCAAATCAGGTTCTCTAGAAATAATACTTTTAATCTTTGTACCACTTTCGTATATTTTCTCAATAATATTTCCTTCATTAACCTCACTAGGTTTAAAAGTAACTTTTATTTTATTAGGTTTTAATAAAGAAAACTTAACGTTCTTTAAATTTATGTTTTTTATATAATTTTTTTCCGTTAATATTATTAATTCTTTTTTATCTAATTTAGCTATCATTTCAGAAGTTACACCTTGCGCGACTACCCGACCTTCGTTGATTATAGCTAATTGATCACACATTGCTTCTGCCTCCTCTAAGTAATGAGTGGTTAGAACAATAGTTACTCCAGCTGAATTTAATATTTTTATGTTTTTCCATAATAATTGTCTAAGTTCTACATCAACTCCTGCGGTAGGTTCATCAAGTATAAGTATTGGGGGTCTGTGTACCATAGCTTTTGCAATCATTAATCTTCTTCTCATTCCTCCTGAAAGGCTTCTAGCATAGGAATTTGCTTTATCTTGTAGGCCAACACTTTTCAAAACCTCTTCAATGATATTCTTGGGATTGACAACTCCGTAAAATCCACTTTGGTATTGTAATGTTTCGATAGGTGTAAAAAAGGGATCTATTATCAGTTCTTGAGGAACAACACCAATTGCAAGCTTAGCATTTCTGCTATTCGTATCTATATTATTTCCCCAAACCACAACTTCTCCTTCAGTTTTAATTACTAAACCAGCAATAATATTTATAAGAGTAGATTTGCCCGCACCGTTTGGACCTAATAGCCCATATATAGACTTCTTAGGAATATTTAAATTTATCCCTTTAAGGGCTTCAACAGGATCTGATTTATTATTATTATAAATTTTTTTTAGCTTAGTTATTTTTATAGCTGTATTTGAATTATTAATATTCGTTGTCATTACATTTATAGCTTTTATTTTAGGTTAGTATTTGCGATAAGTATCGGTAACATTTTCATTTAATTAGTCAATTAATTAAATTATGAGTTTATAAATGATTAATACAAATAAAAATACAATTAAAGTTGAAAGCCATTCTGAAAAAGTTTCTTGTAATGGAGAAGAAGGGGATCTAGGTCATCCAAAAATTTATTTAGTCATAGATTCAAAACGTGGCTCGGTAACCTGTCCGTATTGCGGTAAGCTTTATAAAAAAAAGTCTAATTAGCCTTATTTATATATAAAGTTATTATCGCACCGGATAGAGCAAGTAAGGCAGAAAAAATGAAAGCTTTTTCTTGATAAGCATCGTATAAATCACCAGATATTGCAATAGCTAAAGACATAATTATACCCATAGATATTGCAGAATAAAGTGCTTGAGATTTAGCTTGCGCTCTCTCTGGCATAACTTCAGATATAAAGTATATAGCTGATATATGTGTTAATCCAAAAGTGATTGAATGTAGGCTTTGAATAAATACTAGAATTAAAGGCTCAGTTGCATATGCTGTAATTATCCATCTGATTGTTGCTGTTAAAGCTGCAAAAATGAGTAAGCTTTTAAAGGAAAAATAACTCCTTATCTTATAAAAATAAGCAAGTAATACTATTTCAAATAATACTCCTTCTGCCCATAGTCCTCCTATCATAGTTTCAGATAAGCCAATATTTTTCCAATGAATAGTTGCAAAGGTGTAATACATTCCATGACTGGCTTGAATAGCACCACAAGCTAGCAAAAAAGGTAAAAAGCTTCTATTTCTCAAAAGGGTAGTAATTTTAATCTTATGTGTAGATGGAAGAGAGTACACAGTAGGAGTTAAATAAATTGATATAAATACTAGAAAAGTTCCTACAGACATTATGTAAGGAATTATTTGTAGACCATAGTTTTCTACTAGTATCCCTCCTAAAAAAGCCATAAGAACAAAGCTAACTGAGCCCCAAAGTCTGGTTCTTCCATAATCAAATCCATATTTATTTGCAGCTGTGGTAGTTAAGCTTTCTGTGATAGGCATTAAAGGAGCAAAAAAAGCCCAGGCAATTATGGCAAGGACTCCTATTAAAAATTGGTAGTTTATAAAACTTAATGTAAATAAAATAATGCTTGCAACTATAGAAAGATAAAGCATAGGTATTTTACGATTTCCATACTTATCTCCTAATCCGGCAAAAAATGGATTAGAAATAATTTTCATTAATACAGACAGAGAAATTATTAAGGAAATATATCGAGAATCAAATCCTTTAGAAGAAAGCCATAATGGCCAGAATGGAGCGTTTATTCCTATTACTAAAAATATAGTAAAATAAACCATTGAAAACTTTAAAGAAATTTTATTTTTATAAGACATATTTTGCTGATTGCAATATTTTATGTGGATTGGCAAGTTAATAGTAATTAATATTGTATAAATGTTTAATTTTATATATATGAAAAATTGGCAATAAGGTATTTTAATGATTAAAGGGAAAAAAGACAGCAAAGGGTTATTGACTCTAGTGGATGGATCGGCGTTTATTTTTAGAGCCTATTACGCTTTACCACCTTTAACTCGCTCAGATGGAATGCCGATAAATGCTGTTTTAGGTTACTGTAACATGCTTTGGAGGCTAATAACTGATAACAAGTCTGATATTTTGTTGGTCATATTTGATACTGCCAGAAAAACTTTTAGAAATAATATTTACTCTGAATATAAAGCGAATAGAAGTGAACCTCCAGATGATTTAAAACCTCAGTTTTCGCTTGTGAGAGATGCCACTGAGGCTTTTAATATTTTTTATGTAGAAAAATCAGGTTATGAGGCAGATGACATAATTGCTACTTACGCTACTAAGGCCAATAGCGAAAATTGGAATGTGCAAATAATATCTTCGGATAAAGACCTGATGCAATTGGTTCATGATAACATTTATATGTATGACCCTATGAAGATGTCTGTTATCGGAGAGGAAGAAGTTTATAAAAAATTTGGAGTAAAACCTGATAGAGTTAGAGATGTCCAAGCGCTTGCAGGAGATAGCATTGACAATATTCCGGGAGTTCCAGGTATAGGAATTAAGACTGCTGCTGAGCTAATTAATGAGTATGGGGATTTAGAAAATTTATTACAAAACGCCTCTCAAATTAAGCAACCTAAAAGAAGAGAAAGTGTTATAGATTATTCTGATATGGCTCGATTAAGTATGAAATTAGTTTCTTTAGATACAAATATTGATGAGATAAGAGATTTTAAAGAATTTATGAGAAAAGATATAGATCTCAAAAAACTGGAAAAATTTTTGTCTTTACAAGGTTTTAACAGTTTACTATCTAGACTCCCAAATCAGGAAAACCTGTCCGATAAAAGAAGTGCATATGTGGTTTTGCCAAATGATAAAATTCAGAAAGATAATAAAAAATCTATAAAAATAGATTATAAATTAATTACTGAAGAAAATGAATTCTTAGATTTTGTGGATGAAATTATCGAGAAAGGGATAGTTTCAGTTGATACTGAAACTACTTCTTTAAATGCGATGGAAGCAGAACTGGTAGGTGTAGCATTATGCATAGAGCCTGGAAAAGCAGTATATGTTCCTCTTCAACATAAATCAAAGGATGAAAATAATGTAATTACTTGTCCCAAACAATTAGATTTAAATTTTGTTTTAGGAAAATTGAAACCTATCTTGGAAGACGAAGGTATAATAAAGATAGGGCAAAATATAAAATATGATATGACCATTCTACATAGGTCAGCAAAAATAAACATTTCTCCAATACATGATACTATGGTTATGTCGTTTGTTTTGGATGCAGGAAAAGAAATAGGTCACGGAATGGATAGTTTGTCAAAAACTCACCTAAACATTTCGCCGATAAGTTATTCAGAAATTACTGGTTCAGGTAAAGAAAAAATTTCTTTTGAATTTGTGAAATTAAATGATGCACTAAATTATAGCGCAGAGGATGCTGATATTACTTTGAGGTTATATCATTTGTTTAGAAAAAGGCTACTGAAAGAAAAAATGCTTTCAGTTTATGAAGATATTGAAAGACCATTACCTGCAATAGTCTCAGAAATAGAAAGAAAAGGAGTTGTTTTAAATAAATTATATCTTAAGGATTTGAGTTTATTGTTTGAAAAAAAAATGAAACCTATAGAACAATTAATATTTAATACTGCTGATGAAGAATTTAATATTGCTTCTCCTAAACAATTAGGGGAGATATTATTTTATAAATTAGGACTAAAAGGGGGTAGAAAAAATAAATCTGGTCTTTATTCGACTGCAGCTGAAATTTTAGAAAAACTCTCAGAAGAAGGACACGAGATAGCTTCCCTTGTTTTGGATTGGAGAGGGCTACAAAAATTAAAAAATACTTATAGCGATGCTTTACAAAATCAAATTAACAAAAATTCCGGTAGAGTTCATACTCAATTTAATTTAACAGGGGCTATGACAGGAAGGTTTTCTTCAAGTAATCCAAATTTACAAAACATACCTATACGTACGGAAGATGGAAGGGCCATTAGAAAAGCATTTATTATTCCTGAAGGTAGTAAGATGATTTCATTTGATTACTCCCAGATAGAATTACGTTTACTAGCTGAAGTAGCAAGAATTGATTCTCTTAAAGAAGCATTTATTGAAGGTATTGATATTCATAAATTAACGGCCTCACAAGTATTTTCTGTTACAACTGAAAAAGTGACATCAGAAATGAGAAGAGAGGCTAAAGCGATAAATTTTGGTATTATTTATGGTTTAAGTGCTCATGGTTTATCTAAGCAATTAAATATAAGTAGAATTCAAGCAAAAGAGTATATTGATTCATATTTTAGACAATATCCAGGAATAAAAAATTATATGGAAAATACAAAAGAATATGCAAGGAAATTTGGATTTGTAAAAACACTGTTCGGACGCAAATGTTTTATTTCTCATATAAATGATAAAAATTTAATTAGAAGGGCATATGCTGAAAGACAAGCTATAAATGCTCCCCTTCAAGGAGCCGCTGCAGATATTATAAAGAGAGCAATGCGTAAAATATATTGGTCTATAAAAAACTTAAACTTTAAGTCTTCGATGATTTTACAAGTACATGATGAGTTAGTTTTAGAGTCCCCAGAAGAGGAAGTTGAGAAAATTGTACCTGTTATTAAAGAGATAATGATATCAGCTCCAAAGCCACTTTACTCTATGCAAATCCCTTTGGAAGTAGATGTTGGTATAGGAAGTAATTGGGATGAAGCTCATTAGTCTTTTAAAATTAATTTTCTCAAAATTTAAAATATTTATAATTTTTTTGGCATAATATAGTATTTAGATATATGTAGTTTAAATTTAGTAATAGATTTTTTATGGTATATATGGAGAAGATTATGGAAAATAATACCAAGCTTTTTAGTCCTATAACAATACGTGGAGTTACTATACCTAATAGGATTGTGTTATCTCCCCTATGTATGTATTCAGCGAATGAAGGAGTGGCAAGTGATTGGCAATTTGCCCACCTGAGTACTTTCGCAAGATCTAGAACCGGCCTAATTTTTGCTGAGGCAACTGCGGTGGAACGTAGAGGAAGAATAACACCTGGTTGTCTAGGTATATGGACTGATGAACAAGCTGAGGTTTTAAAACCAATTACCTCTTTTATTAAAAAAATGGGTTGTATTCCAGGATTTCAATTGGCTCACGCAGGGCGAAAAGCAGGAACTAAGACTCCCTGGATGGGAGGTGCGCCACTTGATCAAGAGGATATTGATAAAGGTGATGCTCCGTGGTCTACTGTGGCCCCCTCTGATATCCCGGTTGCAGACGGATGGGTTGTTCCTAAAGCTATGGATTCTAGTGACATTTCAGATGTCATATCAGCTTTTGCTGACGCTGCGAGTAGGGCCGTAAATGCTGGATTTAAAGTTATAGAAATACATTCTGCTCATGGATACTTGTTACATAGTTTTTTATCTCCCCTTTCAAATAAAAGAAATGATGAATAT
>PTKJ01000055.1 GCA_002937675.1 Alphaproteobacteria bacterium MarineAlpha9_Bin1
AAAAATTATTAAATGATTTTTTTAAAAAATTAAGAATTAAATAATAGTTTATTTTAAACCTATATCTGATCTAAAAAAACCATCTTTCCATCTAATTTTTTTAATTGCTTTGTAAGCTAAGCTTCTAGCGTCTTCAATTGTTTTAGCTTTAGAAGTTACAGATAAGACTCTTCCACCACTGGACACAAGGATATTATTAATTTTTGTAGTCCCGGCATGAAAAACCTTAACATCTCTAATTTTTTCAGCTTCTTCTATCCCAGAGATTTCTGAGCCTTTAATATATTTTCCTGGATAGCCTTTTGAGGCCATAACTACAGTGAGTGTACTCTCATCAAAAAACCTAATATTAAAGCTTTCTAAGGTTTGATCACAACTAGCAATTAAAGCTTCTAATAAATTAGATTTCATTCGTGTAAGTAAAACCTGACATTCCGGATCCCCAAATCTCACATTATATTCTATCAACTTAGGTCCTTCCTTGGTAATTATTAATCCTGCATACAGCACTCCTTGATACGGAGTGCCTCTTTTTATTAGCTCTTTTAATGTGGGATTTATAATTTTGTTTATTATCTGATGTTCTAAATTTTCGGTTAAAATTTGTGATGGAGAAAAAGCTCCCATCCCTCCAGTATTTGGTCCTACATCATTTTCTCCAACTCTCTTATGGTCCTGTGCATTGGAAATAGGAATGGCAGTTTTTCCATCACATAAAGCAAAATAGCTCAATTCAGGTCCTTCTAAGAACTCTTCTATTAAAATTTTCATTCCTGCTGTACCAAAAATTCCGTTAAAAGAATTTTTTACTGCTTCTTTAGCTTCATTGATATCTTTTGCTATTGTTACTCCTTTTCCTGCTGCCAATCCGTCTGCTTTAATTACTATTGGGAAGGCAATTGTATTTAAATATTTTATTGCAGGAGCCATTTCTGTAAAAAAATTGAATTTTGCAGTAGGAATTTTTGCAGAATTACATATATCTTTTGTAAATTTTTTAGAACCCTCTAATAGGGCAGCAGCTTTAGATGGACCAAATGCTCTAATTTTATTTTGTTTGAGTTCATCAACTATGCCATTTACAAGAGGTATTTCTGGTCCAGGGACAACAAGATCAATTTTATTTTTCTTTGCAAAATCTAGCACTTCTTTATTGTTTTCAATGTCTAAATCTACACATAGTGCTTCTTTCTCTATACCTGGATTCCCTGGAGCACAGTAAAGTTTTGTAATTAATGTAGAACTAGCTAGAGACCAACATATTGCATGTTCTCTAGCTCCTCCACCTAGCACTAAAACTTTCATTAATTTTATTCCTTTAAAAATATGATTAAGCTTAGTTTACCTTTAAAATTTATAATATTATATTAATTCATTTTAAAGTTTTTCTTAACATGTTTTTATAGGGTTAACTTTTTTAATAATTTGAAGGTCTTAATGGAATATAATATTTCTAAAGGTATAAATATATACGAGTATACAGTATCAGAATTAAATAAGGCGATACAAGGTACTCTTGAAGGAAAATTTGAAAATATAAGGGTAAGAGGGGAGATTTCTGGTTTAAATAAGGCAGGATCTGGTCATGTCTATCTTTCTTTAAAGGATGACGATTCCATAATATCTGCTGTAATATGGAGTTCAAAAATAAATAGGCTCAATTTTAATCCAGAAGATGGAATGGAGGTACTAGTAGATGGAAATATAAAAACCTGGGCGCCTGCCTCAAAATATCAAATAGTAATAAATAATATAGAGTTAGCTGGAGAAGGAGCATTACTGAAATTAATAGAGGATAGAAAAAAGAAACTTTTTCAAGAGGGTTTGTTCGAATCAATACATAAGAAAAAACTCCCGTATATACCTAAGTGTATAGGAGTAATAACATCAGGTAGTGGAGCCGCTTTTAGAGATATATTGACAATACTTAGAAATCGTTTTCCTATTTCAATACTGCTGTTTCCTGTCCTAGTACAAGGAAAAGGGGCAGCAGAACAAATAGCAAATGCAATTAGAACAATAAATCAAGTAGATAGTAATATTAAATATTTTAAAAAAATAAATTTTACTTATCCTGATTTATTAATTGTAGGTAGAGGAGGAGGAAGTTTGGAAGATTTAATGGCGTTTAATGAGGAAATAGTGGTTAGAGAAATATTTAATTCGAGAATCCCAATAATTTCTGCTGTAGGGCATGAAATTGATAATACATTAGCTGACTTAGTAGCTGATGTAAGAGCACCTACTCCTACTGCTGCAGCTGAAATTGCTGTACCAGAAAAAATGGTCTTATTAGAAGATTTAAATACCCTAGAAAATAGGTTTATCAAAGTGATAAATAAATTTGCTGAAACATTAAAAGAAAGATTGAATGCATTTTCACTTAGTCCTCCCTATATGTTATTTGAGAATAAAAGTTTAGGAGTTAGAGAAAAATTTAATAAAATACAATTCAATACCTCTCAATTAATATTAAATTTAGAAAATAAATTACAAAAAAGAATACTTATTATTACTAATATTAGTAATAGGGTTGCTGCTGAGATGGTTAAATTAAATTCTATTTATAAATATATCAGCTCAAGTATCAATGGTATCAAAAGAAACAAAGAAATTTCAGTTAATAATATTCCTAAAGCTTTAGATAAAAAAATTTATTATAATTTTGATGTACAGAAAATATCTTTTTCAGGAGTTGTAGGTAGATTAGAATCCTTGAGTTACGAAAATGTTTTGAAGAGAGGCTTTGCTATGGTTGAAGACGAAAATTTTAAACTTGTTAAAAGCGTTAAAGAGTTAAAAATTGATTCTGATATAAATATTAAATTCAAGGATGGTAAGGTAAAGGCAAAAGTCAAAAAATAAAATATAAAGAATCATGATTAAAAATAATTTTTATATAGTTCAACAAATATTTTATTTATTTTTCTGTTTTCTTATTTTTAATGTTCATAACCAAGCTTATTCCAAAACATTAATTAAAGGGGAGCGAGTTGCAGGAGGTGTATTGTTTTGTAAGTCTTTTGCAGGAGCAGCAATATATCTTGATGGAAAAAAAATCCCTGTATCAAAAAATGGATCTTTTATAGTTGGTTTTCATAGAGATCCAAAGTCTATTCAGACAATAAAAATATTAGGGGGTAATTCATATGAAGAGGAAATTATACTTAAAATAGAAAATAGAAAATATAAAATACAGAGAATTGATGGAATAGAACCTAGTAAAGTCAATCCTCCAGAGGAAGTTTTAGAAAGAATTTATAAAGAAATAAAACTGATTAAAAAAGCTCGTAATTCCTCTGAATCTATATTAGAGCCTTATTATGAAGAGGGATTTGTATCTCCTGCGGAAGGCCCTATATCTGGTGTTTATGGTAGCCAAAGAATACTTAATGGAGAAGTCAAAAGACCTCATTATGGAATAGATATAGCTCTTCCAGTAGGACATCCGGTCTTAGCAGCTGGTACTGGAAAAATATTATTGGCTGAAGAAGATCTGTACTTTAGTGGGGGTACTTTAATAATAGGGCATGGACAAGGCCTCACTACAAGTTATCTTCATATGAGTAAGATTTTAGTAGAGGTAGGAGACGTAGTTATAAAAGGTTCATTAATTGGAGAGGTAGGAGCTACAGGTCGCACAACTGGTTCTCATTTAGATTGGAGAGCAGAGTGGATGAATCGCAGAGTTGATCCCAGCTTTTTACTAAATTTTAATTAATTTTTGGCTTACCAACGATTATGTATCCATAACCACTGTTCAGGGTTTTGTAATATCCATTCTCCCATTTTTTCATTAATACTATTTAGTATAAATAAAACTTTTTCTTCATGACTTAAATTTCTGTTTGGTAATTTTATAGGTTTTTCTATTATGTATTGAAAAGTAGGTCCTTCAACTCTAACTACATGAATGGGAATGATGGGTAAAGAGAGCTTTATTGAAAACTCAGCAATAGCTGTTGCTGTTTTTGCTGGATGTCCTAAAAAATTAATTGATTTTCCTTCATTAAGTTTTTGATCTGCAAGTACTGCAGCACATTTTTTATTTCTTAATGCCTTAAATATTTTTTTTGCTCCTTTTGGTCCTTTGGGCGCATATTGGCAAATTCCTTTGCGTAACCATCGAATCATTTTGTCATTTATAGGATTGTTAGCATGTCTGTAGATAGAAGTCGTCTCCAAGTTATATCTACTAGTGATTAATGGACCAATCTCCCAATTAGCTAAGTGTGCACTGAATAGTAGAGCACCTTTACCACTGTTTTTTAAATCATCTATATATTGTTGTCCTATTATGGAAAATCTAGGCTTTCCTTTGTAAGAATTTATATTTTTTTTTTTATATGGATTTAATTTATTGACAAAGGCCAGCTCTGCTATAGTTCGTCCTAAATTTTTCCACATACCTAATTTAATTTTGTCTATTTCTGTCTCAGTATAATGAGGAAAGATTTTTTTTAAATTATTCAAAGCTCTTTTATCTAAATTTGTTAGTGGACCCAGAAGTTTTGCAAGTTTTCCACCGATTAATGATGCATAATTAATACCTAGTAATTTACAAAACAAAATCCATAAAATAAAAAAGAATGCTTCTATAATATATAGTGTATTTGCAATTAAAATTTTCATTTTTTATTTTTCATATTGATAGTAGAATATATCATGCTGTCCAGAGTTGCATAGTCGGAAATTTTTATATCAATTGGAAAAGAAAATATCTTATTTCTATATTTTTTTATGATTTTTACATGATCTTTTTGAGTAGTAACCAGACAAGAGTCCAAATTTTTGGATTCATTTAAAAGATTTTCTAAAGTTTTTTCTGAGTATACATGATGATCAGGGAAAGTCTTCCACGAGGTAATAATACATCCTAATTCCTTTAAAAATTCATAAAATTTTTCTGGGTATCCTAGACCACAAAAGGCTAAAATGCGTTTATTTAAAAGTTTTTTTTGTACTGAGTTATTAATAGTAACTTTTGCCTTTAATATAGGAAAAGTATTAGACAATTTTTTATAAATTTCTTTTTTGTCTTCTTCTACAATTATTGCCAGATGATTGTCTCTTAAAGCCCATGAAATAGGCTCTCTAAGTGGACCTGCAGGAATAATCTTACCATTTCCTATTCCCTGAAATCCGTTAAAAACAATGATATTTAAATCACCTTTAATAGTGTGGTCTTGCAGACCATCGTCCAAAATTACTATTTCTGCTCCTTTTTTTTGTGCAGCTTTTATTGAATCAATTCTATTTTTTCCAATCCAAGTAGGAGCTATTTCTGAAAGCAATAATGCTTCGTCCCCAACATCGTAAAAATTGTGTACTAAGTTGTTTACTCTGGTTGTTTCTTTTATAGACCCCTTATATCCCTTGGATATTATATGCACTTTAATTTTAAAATTAATTAGTCTTTTAGCGATTGAAATTACCACAGGGGTTTTTCCGGCTCCCCCAATAACGATATTGCCAACTTTAATTACTGGTATTTGCATTGAACTAGTATTTGAAGATATTTTTTTAATATATGCACAAGTCTTCCAAATAAAAGCAACTGGTACTAAACATTTAGATACTAGACTTTCCTTTTCATACCAGAAATTAGGTGTCCTCAATTTAATGTCCTTTGGTATTAGTTAAAATAGGGTCTAAAAGTTTGAGTATTTTATAATTGGGATCTGGAATATTTTGTAAAGCATTCTTGGCAGCAATGCTTAGTCTTTTTCTTTTAGATTTGTGAATTATTAAATCACAGATATTTTTTTTAAGCTCCTCTACGTTTTTGATTTGAATGGCTGCATTTGCTTTAATCAAAATTTCTGAACTTTTCTTATGATTTGTAATATCTGGTCCAAAAATAATTGAACATTTTTCAAGAGCTGGCTCAATAAGATTATGTCCTCCCTTATTTGATAAACTTCCACCTATGAAGCATATGTCAGAAAGCGAAAAAAAAGTTCCAATTTCTCCTATAGTGTCAGCTATATAAATGTTTGTTTCATCTGAGGGAAGTTTTTTAGTGCTTCTAAGTTCAAAATTTAAATTATTCATTACTGCCTTATTCATAATGTTTTTAGTTTTTTTAGGGTGTCTTGGAATAACAATAGTTAGGAGATCTCTGGTATGTTTAGATGCTTCACAGTGAGAAACAATAGATGCATTTTCTTCTATCTCATCATGTATACTAGCAAAAAGAAGTACGGGCCTTGAGTGTATTGCATTTAGTAAATCCTTTTCCTTTTTTAAGCTTGCCCTTGGAGCTCTGGCACGGTTTTTAAGGTTAATCTCTCCTATTATGTTTTTAGCTCCTAAATTCAAGAATTTATTTTTACTTTCCATGTCTTGAGTAATTATAATGTTAAATTTTTTAAATAAATAATTACTTAAACTCAAAACATACCTCCATCTCATGAATGTTTTATTAGATATTCGAGCTTGTATTAAAACTAATGGAATTTTTCTTTTAAAACTTTTTAATATCATATGAGGCCAAATTTCTGATTCTACAAAAATTGATAAATCTGGTTTCCAGTGCTTAAAAAACAGATTTATACTTATCGGATGATCTACTGGGGAGAATTGATGAATTATATTTTTGTTTTTAGAAATTATATTTTTAATATGTTCAGCGCTTGTAGAAGTTACACTGGTTATGAGTACAAAATAGTTTTTTGATAGTTTTTCTGCTAAAGGTATGATTGATCTTATTTCTCCAACACTCACAGCGTTTATCCATATTAATCTACCTTTAGGTTTTTTTTTAAGAGAAACTCCTATCCTCTCATTTAGCCTAAAAATATCCTCTTTTTTAAAAAGCACTCTCCATAGAAAAAATAACGGAATTAACGGACTTAAAATTATCCATATCAGAGAATAAATTTTTATTATACTGGGGGCGATCAAATTATTAGTATTCCTATAATTAATAATGTTTTTATATTTTTGAAATTATATAAATATTTTTTATTTATAACCCAGCTACGGTCATGTTTTCAATCATAACCGTAGGTGAATCAATCCCAGTAGTAAATTTTAAATCACTTGATGGCGTTAAAGTTCTATACATATTAAGCATATTTCCGGCAATGGTGACTTCGCTAACAGGGAAAGAGATTTCTCCATTTTGGATCCAAAATCCTGTTGCACCTCTACTATAATCCCCATTTACTTGATTAAATGACATTCCCATCATTTCAGTAACATAAAATCCGTTTTTGATAGATTTTACTAGATCATCTTTGCTGATGTTTCCTGTACTGAGATAGATATTTGAAGGAGCTGGGCTAGGCGGTGAGTTTGTGCTTCTAGATGCGTGAGCTGTAGTTTCTAAATTTAACTGTCTTGCTGATCTACAATCTAAAAGCCAGGAAGTTAACTCGCCATTTGAAACTAATTTTATTTTTTTGCTTTTTACTCCTTCTCCGTCAAAGATCCTAGATCTATGTCCTCTTATTCGTAATGGGTCATCAATAATATTAATATTTTTTTTGAACAGTTTTTTTCCAAGCTTATCTTTTAAGAAAGATGTTCCCCTTGATATAGATTGTCCTGATATAGAACCTGCTAAAATTGCAATTAAACCTCCTGAGATCCTGTTATCAAATATAATAGGAACTGTATCGCTTTTAATTTTTTTTGAATTTAAACGTGATACTGCTCTTTTTCCGGCTATCAATCCTATTTTATTTGGTTTGTCAATATCTTTTAAATGTGTTGCAGATTGATACTCATAGTCTCTTTCCATTTTAGTATCATTTCCAGCTATTACGGAAACAGTAGTAGAAAACTCTGTCCTTTCATATGAATTTGAAAAACCATTTGAGGTTACTAGCTTCATTCTGCTTTTAGAAAATGAGGACGAGGCCCCTTCAGTATTTGTAATACCTTTTACCGACATTGCACTTTCTTCTGCCATTATTGCTGATTCAAGAAGCTCTTCATGTCCAAGCTGAGTTTTATCTACTAAGTCTAGATCGGTATTATTAATTGAAAATAAACTTTTATCAGGTAAACCACAAAATTCATCTACAGGAACAGAATGTACCATACTTGCTGCTCTCTCTGTTAATTCTAATATGGATTCTTTTGAGCTATCAGTTGTGGATATGGTTAATTGTTTTCCATTATCTATTACTCTAAGACCAATATCTATTGATTCTTTTTGCTCAATTCCTTCCATTTTTGCTAATCTTGATTTTACGTTGATTGAAAGAGATTCTACTGCTAAAACATCAGCCTCTTTTATACCCAACGTTTTGACTCTATCTAATAGAGATGTAATAGCATCCTCAGTTTTATTTGACATTAGGTGGTACCTGAATTCGCGATTCATCGTTAAATAGAATCATTTCGCAATCACATCGATTTTGGAGTTTGTAGTAAGTTCTCATACGATTGCATCCCTCCATAGCAGCCTTTACGGCTATGTTCTCGTCATATAAATTAAATCCATATCCAAGAGCTTCAAAAATTTCTTCGGATATAAAATTGTCACTAATTTCTAACCAAGGTATACAGGCAGCTCCTGATCTGTTTTCAGGTAAAGTGTCGTACTCTATATTCCAGTGTTTCATGGATTTTTTAAAAACTAAGATTATACTTTCTTCTATTTTATTAGTATTCTGTTCCTTATGACTCTCAGATTTGAGCTCATTCGGAGAAAAAAAAAACAAGTAACTAGCACTCCCAGGATGAGAGGGGTAATTTGATAAACTATTTTATTCATCAATAGTCCAGGTTTGTCCTTTATTGATGATTTGACTAATTTTATTCTTATTTAAATTATTTGTTTTTGTAAAATGCTCATCAAGTGTTGGTTTTGAAACTCGATGTAATACACCTATTGCTACAGGAAAATCGGGTTCTTTCATTTGAGTGAGAAGATATGCTAAAAATTTATTTGTTTCATCGTGGACCATTACTCTATTTATATTATTTTTGTCCTTATCTAGGTTTATAATCTCAAAAGCACTGTGTTTATCATTTATAATTAAACCCTTGTTTCTATTCTCACCAAAAATAAGAGGTTTTCCGTTTTCAACGTGAATTTGTTTATTTGCAAGATTGGATCTTTCGGTAAAAGAATTAAAAACACCATCATTATATACGATACAGTTCTGATATATTTCGATAAATGAAGAGCCTTTGTGTTCTTTAGCCGTTATCATAGTAGGGATTAGTTGTTTTATGGAAGTGTCCACGCCTCTTGCTACAAAAGTTGCTCCAGAACTAAGAGCTAATTCGCAGGCTGACAAAGGGCTTTCATGAGATCCGTCCGGAGTAGATGGAGAAACTGTTCCACTTCTCGAAGACGGAGAAGCCTGGCCTTTAGTAAGTCCATAAATTTCATTATTAAATAATAATATCTGACAATCTAAGTTTCTCCTTAAAATATGTATTAGATGGTTTCCTCCAATTGAAAGTGCATCTCCATCTCCAGTAAT
>PTKJ01000056.1 GCA_002937675.1 Alphaproteobacteria bacterium MarineAlpha9_Bin1
CTTGTTTAAACAAAGATTTTTAATAGATATAACAAAATATGTCCAGTAAAGGATTTTCGTTATATTTTTTTTGATCTTAAATTTATCAGTATAACTCTTGGAAAATTAATAAAAATTATTTGTGACGAAAGGTTATTCTACCCTTAGTTAAATCATAAGGAGTCATCTCTACAGTTACTCTATCTCCAGCTAAAACCCTAATCCTATGCTTTCTCATTCTTCCCGCAGTATGTGCCAAAATCTCATGCTTGTTTTCCAAAATTACTTTGAACATAGCATTAGGTAGAATTTCCTCTACTATCCCCTCAAATTCTAAAAGATCTTCTTTAGCCATATTTTCCCCTTTAAAGAAATTAAAATATTATTAGGTTCAATTAAAATCAAATCCAGAAGAAGCCCTTCTTTGAACAACAGTTATTAAAGTTACAAATCTTCTAGAAGTATTTAAATCCATATCAATATAATTTTTCAATCAATTCCTCAGACGCTTGATCATGCAATGACCTTCTTCCCATCTCTATAGCTTCTACTTAAGAAATAGGAGCAGTCTTAATCGCTGAATAATATAAATCACACAAAATTATATATTCCTTAATAAGTGTACCTAATTTTTTAACATTTACAGTTATAGATCGCAAACTAATTTCCTGAGGTATAGAAAAAATCACTAATGTTAATTTGTTATCTGCCAACTTGAAGTAAGGTTAAAATTATTTTCTTCCAAAAGATCATATATTGCTGCTTTTAGATCATGATCCGTTTCGGGAGTCAAGTCCTTAATTTTTTCTCCACTAATTTTATATCTTTTATGTTTTGTGACATTCTTACTTTCCTTGATTCCTCAACTCTAGAGAAATTGCATGGGCTTTCAATCCTTCCGATTCCGCCAATATAATAGCAGTAGGACCCAATTGATTTATTGATGTTTCATCACACTTAATAATAGATGTCCTCTTCATATAATCTAAAGTCGATAATCCAGATGAAAATCTTGCACTTCGTGATGTAGGCAAGACATGATTGGGACCTGCAACATAATCTCCTATCGCCTCAGGAGTATAACGTCCTAAAAATATAGCTCCAGCGTTTGTTATATTGTTTGATAAAGATTCAGGTTTTTCAATAGCTAGTTCTAAATGTTCAGGTGCAAGATCATTAGCTAATTTTTCAGCTTGTTTTAACGCTTCAACAATAATTACTAATCCATTGTTCTCCCAGCTCTCTCTTGCTATATCACTTCTTGGAATATTTTCTAATATGCTATCTACATTACTTATGACTTTATTCGCATAATTTTTATCATCAGTTATAAGTATTGATTGAGAAAAAACATCGTGTTCTGCCTGAGAAACTAGATCTGCGGCAATCCACCTAGGATCGTTTTTTTGATCGGCTATAACCATTATTTCTGATGGGCCGGCAATCATATCCACTCCAACTCTTCCAAACAATTGACGTTTAGCTTCTGATACCCAAGAATTTCCTGGACCAAATATTTTATTTACTGGACTTATAAGTGTTGTTCCTAAAGCCATTGCAGCAATAGCTTGAGCACCTCCTACTTTATATATTTTTGTTATACCTGCAATTTTTGCAGCTGTTAAAACGGTGGGATTAATAAGACCATTAGGACAAGGAACACACATATAAATTTCCTTAATTTTTACTACTGCAGCAGGTATTGCTAACATTAGTACCGAACTAGGGTAAGCTGCTGTTCCCCCGGGGACATATAATCCTACCGAATCTAGAGGACTCCACCGTGAACCCAGTAATATTTTATGCTTATCATAGTATTCTATGTCCTCAGGTATTTGTTTTTTATGAAAATCAGCAATTCTTTCTGCAGCCTTATGAAGTGATTTACGTAAACCGGCTTCACATTTTTTATAAGCTGATTCTATATCCTTAGGATTGATTTCTATTCCATTAGACTCAATATCAAAATTGTCATATTTTAGCGTAAAATTTTTTAATGCTTCATCTCCTTTGGATTCCACTTCCATGATTATTTTTGATACGTCTTTTACAACTTTTTTGTCTAAAGTATTCCTATTGGTTAATAATGTTTTAAATTCTTTTTCAAAATTGCTGTCCTTAATACTAAGTATTTTTACCATTTAATGCCTCCTGAAACCTTGAAATAATTTCTCCAATTTTTTTCGTTCTAGTCTTAAAAGCAGTTCTATTAACTACTAAACGTGATGAGATATCTGCTATTCTATCAACTTCTTCCAAGCCATTAGCTTTAAGAGTTTTTCCGGATGAAACTAGATCTACTATGTAATTAGAAAGCCCTAAACTAGGTGCTAATTCAATTGCTCCACTCATTTTTATACAATCTACATTTAAGCCTTTATTGGCAAAATATTCTTTAGTAATACCAGGGTATTTTGAAGCTATTTTTATCTGATCCCAGGCATATTTATAATCCTCATCTATTGAATCACTTTTTAACTTTGCTAGTGATAATCTACATTTACCTACCATCAAATCAAGAGGAGAATATAACTCAGGATAATTAAATTCTTGTAAAACGTCCGAACCTACAACCCCTAAATCAGCTCCTCCAAAAGCAACAAAAGTTGCAGCATCAAAACTTCTAACTCTAATTAATTGCAACCAATCAATATTGGAACTAAATAGAAGTCTCCTATCTTTCGGATCAAAAAAAGATTTTTCAGGAATAATATTGGTCAATTTCATTAATGGCATAAGTTCTTCAAGAATCCTACCTTTTGGTAACGCAAAGATTAGTATCTCAGATCTTTTAATATTCATATAGAAATTCCTTTTTTTCTTGATGGGACTGTTGCTGGCCAAATAGGATTTCCTATATCTTCAATAAATAACCTCAGTTTACTTATTTCTAAGGTTAGAGCTGCACCCCTGTCAAAAGAGAATATCAAATATTTTTCGCTATATGCTATAGAAATTAAACTATATAAAGGATTAACATTTGATTTAAATAACCCATCTGCAAGAACAGAGTTTACATAGTCTACTTGCAAGATACATTGAACTTGTAATAACTTTTCCGAGGATAGTCCACTTATTTCCCAAGTAAACCGATCAAAACACATTAAAAACGTTTTTTCTTCTTTTAAAAATTTCATCTCTCTTTCTAAACAAACGGATTCAAATAAACACTCAGATAAAACCTCTAGATCCTTGTCATCCTCGGCACGAAGTTTTAACGGAAAGTAATTATTGTCATTTATTTTCTTATTTTTTATTTTATTTACCATGGACCCTTCTCACTTGAGCTCCACAACGAGAAAGCTTTTTTTCCATATCCTCATAACCTCTATCAAGATGATACACCCTATTTATTACTGTATCTCCTTTAGCTCTAAGAGCTGCTAATACGAGAGAAGAAGAAGCTCTCAGATCGGTAGCCATTACTTGTGCTCCAGTTAAATTATTACTTCCTTTAATAATAGCTTTAGATCCTTTCACATCTATTTTAGCTCCAAATCTCATTAATTCAGAAACGTGCATAAATCTATTTTCAAAAATTTTTTCTTCTATCTTTGAAATTCCATTGGTTACAGTCATTAGTGCCATCGCCTGTGCCTGCAAGTCCGTTGGAAAGCCAGGATAAACTTCTGTTACTAAATCAACATTGTTTAATTCCTTTGGAGAATCTACTATAATCCCCTGTGAAAAAATTTTTACTTTTACCCCCATCTTCCTTAAAAATTCTAAAACAGCATCTAGATTATTTACCGGTGCATCTAAAAGTTCAACTTTCCCACCGGTTATTGCCGTGGCAATTGCATATGTTCCTGCTTCAATTCTATCTGACATTATTTTATGCTCAAAACCAGTAAGCTTCTCAACTCCAACTATTTTTATGACATTATTTTTTACTCTCGATATTACGGCTCCCATCTTATTAAGCACATTTATTAAATCATCTATCTCTGGTTCCATAGCAGCATTTTCTATAATGGTTTCTCCATCCGCAAGACTTGCAGCTAACAACGTATTTTCCGTAGCCCCTACACTCACTTTAGGAAACTTTATTTTTGCACCCTTAAGAGAACTCCTTGAAACAGTACCTTTGATATACCCATCTTTTATTTTTATATTTGCTCCCATCTTTTTCAATGCATATATATGCAAGTCTATTGGTCTTGAACCTATTGCACATCCTCCAGGAAGAGAAACCTCAGCTTTACCAAACTTAGATAGTAAAGGTCCCAATACTAATATAGAGGCTCTCATTTTTCTAACCGACTCATAATTTGCTTCAAAAGAGTCCAATTTATTTAGCCTTAGCACACAAGTTCTGCCTTCTGATCGAATTTTCACACCCAACGAAATTAATAAATTTTTCATTGTTATTATATCTACGAGTTTAGGAACATTGTGAAGCAAACAGTCATCGTTAGTAAGCAAACTTGCAACAAAAATTGGTAAAGCAGAATTTTTAGATCCACTTATTCGAATTGAGCCTCGAAGTCTATTTCCACCCCGAATTAATATCTGATCCATAATACCATTCAATCATAGTTTGGGGAGAGTAACACCGCGTTGTTTCATATATTTTCCTGATCGATCTAAGTAGGAAACTTCACATGTAGATTCCCCTTTAAGAAAGAGAAATTGACACGCTCCTTCATTTGCATACACCTTAGCAGGCAAAGGAGTTGTATTGGAGAATTCTAGAGTAACGTGGCCTTCCCATTCTGGCTCTAAAGGAGTAACATTAACTATAATTCCACACCTTGCATAAGTTGATTTTCCCAGACAAACCACAAGCACTTCCCTAGGTATTATGAAATATTCTACAGTCCTAGCTAGAACAAAACTATTTGGGGGAATAATACAACTGTCATCATTTCTTTGTATAAAAGATTCGTCAGAAAAATTCTTTGGATCCACCATGGCATTATTAACATTGGTAAAAACTTTAAATTCATTAGCTACTCTTGCGTCGTATCCATATGAAGATAGACCATAGCTTATTACTCCATTTTTATTTTGCTCTGCAACAAATGGCTTAATCATGCCACTTTGTTCCGCCATCTGTTTTATCCATGTATCAGGCATTATAGCCATTACTTATTATCCTAAAATTTTTAATGTTAAATAAAAATACATGGTTTATGAAAAAATGTATAGCTACTTTAATTCCAGATCATAGGAAGAAATTTTAACTATTTTTGCCAAAAAAAGATCTTTTTTTGGCCTGTATTTTTCTACGTTTCAAGTTTTTTTTCAATTCTTTTTCTAATCTAATCTCTTTTTCTTTTTTAACTAATTCTTTTTTCATAAATTTGCTCTTAATTTTATTCACAAAAATCTCCATAATTAGTTTTGAAAAATTATAAATGATTTATTTAAAATAATAAATATTATTAAAACTTGCAGAAATCATGGGATATATATAATAAAGGTCCTAAGAAAACATGCGGAGTTTAATAATTTCTAATCATCTTAAAAATACTAAAAACCATGTTTTATGGAAAAGAGGAAATATTTCCGGTATTATAGGTCTATTCTTTTCCTACATTGACCTGATTTTTGTAGATCACGGAATATTTCGTTTTACCTGGCGATCTATTGGTGCTGTAGATAATTTGTTATATCGCTGTAACCAACCTTTTAGTTGGCAATTAAAAAATGACAAAAAAATAAGAAACATAAAAACAGTAATTAATCTCAGAGGAGAAAGAAATTGTTCTTCATATTTTCTAGAAAAAAAAGCCTGTAAAAAATTAGGATTAAAGTTAGTTAATTTTCCCATTTCATCTAGGGAAGCCCCTAAACAAGAGACCATTAATGCTGCAAAAAAATTATTTAAAAAAATTGAATATCCAGCGATTATGCATTGTAAATCAGGTGCTGACCGTGCTGGAATAATGGCTGCCTTATACTTAATTTTAAAAAAAGAAATTCCCGTGGTAGAAGCTAAAAACCAGTTATCTTTTAAGTATCTTCATATTAGGTATGCGAAAACAGGAATTCTTGATGCTTTTTTAGAAAGTTATATTGAAGATAGTAAATATTCCAGTATAGAGTTTTTGGATTGGGTAAATACCGTTTATGATAGAGATAAATTAAAATCCTCGTTTAAAGCTTATAAACTTGCTGACATTGTAAACTCTTTGATCGCAGGAAGAGAATAATTTATAATGTTATTTTATGAATTTATATTCTGTAATAAAGCCATTTTTTTATATATATAGCAGCTAGCAAATAATTCTTTGTGATTTCCAATTGAGACAATTTTTCCTTCATCCATTACTATGATTCTATCAGAATCTATTATAGTAGAAATACGATGTGCTATAGTAATTGTTGTTCTAGAGGCTGAAGCTTTTTTTAATGCCTTTTTGATACGTTCTTCAGTAGAGGCATCGAGAGAACTGGTAGGCTCATCTAATATTAATAATGCAGGATCCTTTAAAATTGCTCGTGCTATTGATATTCTTTGTTTTTCTCCCCCAGACAAATTTTCTCCATTTTCTCCGACTAGAGTGTTATAACCTTCGGGTAATTTTTGAATAAAATGGTCTGCCTCAGCTTTTACGGCAGCATCTAAAATTTTTGGTGCTGTGGCTGTTTTATCTCCATAAGCTATATTTTCATAAACACTCCCATGCAATAAAGAAGTCTCCTGAGAGACCATGGCAATACTTTTTCTTAAGGAAGAAAGTTTCAAATTTTTTATATTTTTTTTATCAAAATAAATTTTTCCCTTTTCAGGATCAAAAAACCTAAAGATCAAGTTTATCAAAGTAGACTTTCCCGAACCACTCGATCCTACTACTGCCAAATGTTCACCAGAAAAAATTTCTAAATTTATATCTCTTAAGGCGGATGTTTCCTTATCTGAATAAGAATGCGAAACATCTACAAATTCAACTCTTCCTTTTGGGTTTTCTAACACTGATGCTTTATCATCCTCAATTACAAGAGATCTACTTTCAATACCTGCAAAAACTCTATTTGCTGCAGCAGTGCCTTCTTGTAGAACAGAATTAAGAGTTCCAAGGGCTCTAGCTGGTCCTACAGCAATAAGTAGGGCACTGATAAAACCAGAGAATTCTCCTATAGAACTTCTACCAGAAATAATTTGCCAACCTGCTAATATAATTACTAATGAAATCGCTATTCCTCCAACTATTTCCATAACGGGTTCTAATGCAGCCCTAGTACTTACTAAATGAACAAATAATTTTCTCAATTTACTAAAATAATTAAAAGCTTTACTCGTTTGCTCACTTTCTAACTGATAGCTTTTAATTAGACGTGCACCTGTGAAACT
This sequence comes from Alphaproteobacteria bacterium MarineAlpha9_Bin1, assembly GCA_002937675.1. Taxonomy (GTDB): domain Bacteria; phylum Pseudomonadota; class Alphaproteobacteria; order TMED109; family TMED109; genus MarineAlpha9-Bin2. Next base: position 7,280 of record PTKJ01000056.1, read on the forward strand.
TTCCGTTAAAAATGATGCCGACTGAGCAAGGTCAGCCTGTAGGGAGCTAGATAAAGATCGACTTCTTTTGCCTATAAATATTATTGGTATAGTAGCAAAAGGATATATTACCAAAACTGCCACTGCCAAGATCCAGTTCAACCATAGCATAGAAATAATCAATCCTATCAGAGTAAATAAATCTCTTATCAAATTGTTACAACTTCTTATCATGGCCTCTTTCATCAAATTAACGTCATTCATAATTCTAGATTGGAGACCACCTGCTCTTTCCTTGTTAATTACATTAAGATCTAAATTTATTAAGGCTTCATATAGCTGAGTTTGTATATCTGCAATTATGGAGTGAACTATTTTATTTACTAATACAGTTTGTTGATATAAAGATCCCCCTTTAATAAGAGTTAGAAGTATTATTACAATAGGAATAAGAATTATATTAGACCACTCTTTATCAGCTAAAAATTGGAAAGCATAGTCTATTGCTATGGGATATAAAGCAGTAGTCCCTGCAACTATCAACATCAGAATATTTGCAGTTATAAAAACGGTTAAATGTTTCCTACCCCAGAGCTTCCATATCCTACTAAAAACCTTCCTAGGAGATAAATGTTTTATATCAATAGTATTTTCTGTCATAAAACAAAGAATAAAGGGATATAACATTTACTGCAATAAATGTAGTATTTAATTTACTAATTTCTTTAAACACATTAAAAAACACTTTGAAATGATATTAATAAAACAATTTAAAAACCACTACCTTACTCACTATATTCCTGCTGCTATCATAGCACTAATCGCACCTATGGGATATTTAGCACCATTGGGAGAATGGCTATTAATGGCATTTTTATCACTCACACTATTATTAAATTTTATGATCAATCCTTATAAGTTAAATTCTTACGGTTTAATTTTATTCTGTGCAGCATGTGGTTTAATTTTTTGCTCTATTTTTTGGTCGATAAGTCCCGCAAGAACTGCTGAAGTAATGCTTCCTAAAACTGGAATACTGTTTGCAATCTTAGTTGCAATTACAGCATCTAGTAATATAAAAATAAAAAACATACATATTAATTTAGGCATTTCTTTAATGTTTACTGCAGTTATTGTTTTTCTTGATCTTATTTTAAACGCAGAAATAAGATCCAACTTAACCCAAATAGCTGGAGACGAGCCAACAAGCAGTAGTGGCAATTATAGCAGAGGTCTTCTTATTATGACAATTCTATTACCCCTAGTACTCTCTGCTTTACTAAACAAGAAGTTTTTTATATTTGCAACTGTGCTCTTTCTTCTAGCATCTTTTTCAATACTTCTTGGACCAAATAGCACTGCAAAAATTACATTAGTATTATCAGTAGTAGTTGCATTTATAATTTATTTTCTAGGACCAAAATCCTTCTTAATCTCCAGTATCATAATGATTTTCTGGATTATAAGTGCTCCTTACCTAATACAGAAAACTATACCTCATTTAGTAAACATAGAAAAACATGCAGTAATTTACAGAACTTGTGACACCGAATTCACCTTAAAACATCCTGAATGGAAAAATGTTGTTGGAAAAAATAATTACTGTGAAACAACAGCGCCTTGGCAACAGAAAAGAAGTTCTTTAGTTCACCGATTGCTGATTTGGGACTTTGTAGCAAAAGAAGTTAAGAAAAACATAATTCTAGGAAAGGGAATTGGAACATCTAGACTAATAGGTCAAAATCATATCCTTATTATACCGCAAGCAGAGCCAGATTACTTGCAGAATCATATAATACGTGGTGCAATACCTCTTCATCCTCACAATAATATTTTACAAATATGGTTAGAACTCGGAGCAATAGGAGCAATTTTATATACTGTCTTATGGATATTTATATTAAAGTTCGGAAACTCTCTAAGAAAGAAAT
>PTKJ01000057.1 GCA_002937675.1 Alphaproteobacteria bacterium MarineAlpha9_Bin1
GGTGTTTATGAGTTTTTGTATGTGTATAATCCTGTTCCAATTGTAGGAGCAACAGGATCAATCGGACACCCTACAGCAATATATTAGGATTTAGTTGAGCTAAGCTCAATTATATTTTAGAATTGAGGGCATAAATTTTATGCCCTCTTTTTTTTGTTAAGTTTAAATAAAATTTTTAAAATAAATCACAAAAAACTTATAAGTTTATGTGTTCCAATTTGAAAAGAAGTTTTTATGAATAATGAATTAAAAAATAAGAAAACAGAAATTGCTTTATTTGTTACCTGTCTTGTAGACCTTTTTAGGCCTTCAGTAGCATTTGCTACAATTAAACTTTTAAAAGAGTATGGCTATACTGTTGTTGTGCCGAAGGCACAAAGTTGTTGCGGACAACCAGCATATAATTCTGGTGACTATGAAGGTGCAAAAAAAGTAGCATCAGCAGTAATTAATGAATTTGATAAATATAAAAATGTTATAGTTCCTTCAGGCAGTTGCGCAGGTATGATGGCAAAGCATTATGTAGATCTATTTAAAGATGATCCAGAATTTTCTAAAAAATCATTAATATTTTCTAAAAAAGTCCAAGAATTAATTTCTTTTTTATCTAAAATTCCCGACAGAAAAAAACTACATTCTAATTTTAAAGGAACTATAACTTATCACGATTCGTGTTCTTCTTTGAGAGAAGCTGGAGTTAAACATCAAGCTAGAGAGTTACTTCAAGAAATTAAGGGATTGAAAATTAAAGAACTAAAACATACAGAAGTATGCTGTGGGTTTGGAGGAACTTTTTGTGTAAAATATCCTCAAATATCAGAAAGAATGGTTTCTGAAAAAGTTGCCGATGCAGAAGCATCAGGAGCGGAGATCTTGCTTTCTGGAGATCTTGGTTGCTTAATGAACATAGCCGGAAGAGCAAGCAGAGAAGGAAAAAAAATAGAGTGCAGACACGTAATAGAGGTCATGGCTGATATGACTTCTGTTTCTCCAATAGGAAAAAAAATGAAGAGAGAAAAATGACAGTCAATCCTACGAGTAATAATTTTAAAGAAAATGCCAAAAAAGCCTTGGCTGATGATAATTTACAAGCAGCTCTCAATAATTTAAAAGGTGGGCTGATTTCTAAGAGAAAAGAAGCAATAAAAAGGTTGCCTGAGTTTGATGCTATTAGTACAAGAGCTAAAAATATTAAAGATGAAGTTTTTTTGGATTTAGATTTTTATTTAGAAAAATTTGAAAAAAAAACAATAGAATACGGAGGAGTCGTTCATTGGGCAGAAGATGCAAATGATGCAAAAAATATAATACTTGAATTATTGAAATCAATAAATGCAAAAATAATGACTAAAGGAAAGACATTAATTTCCGAAGAGATAGGACTTAATGAGTTTTTAGAAGAAAATGGTATTGAGCCAGTTGAAACGGATTTAGGAGAATATATAGTTCAAATAGCTGGAGAAAAACCAAGCCATATTATAGCGCCAGCTCTTCACAAGACAAAAGAGAACGTGGCTGACTTATTTCATGAAATTCACAGCCCTTTAGGTTACAAAGAAAGGCAAAATTCTGCTTCTGCCTTGGTAGCGGAAGCTCGATCGGTTCTAAGAAAGAGATACTTAGAGGCTGATGCAGGATTGACTGGAGCTAATTTTTTAGTGGCTGAGACAGGAAGTACTGCCATAGTTACTAATGAGGGGAATGGAGATCTTACTCAAAGTTTACCTAAGATGCATATAGTTTTAGCTACTATAGATAAGGTAGTTCCGACATTAGAAGATGTCTCAACTATTTTAAGAGTCTTGAATCCATCTGCTACAGGACAAGATATGGCAACATATGTAACTTTTTCTACAGGACCTAAGCGAAGAGATGATAATGCGGGTCCCGATCAATTTCATGTTGTAATTTTAGATAATGGAAGATCAGATCTAATAGGGACAGATAAACAAGATGTATTAAGATGTATTCGTTGTGGAGCGTGTATGAATCATTGTCCTGTTTATGGGGCAGTAGGAGGACATGCATATGGTTGGGTCTATCCAGGGCCGATTGGAGCTGCGCTTAATCCTGCATTAATAGGAATAGAAAAGTCTCACCACTTACCTAATGCATCTACTTTTTGTGGAAGGTGTGAAGAAGTTTGTCCTATGCAAATTCCTTTGCCAAAGATAATGAGGCATTGGAGGAATGAAGAATGGAAAAAAAAAATACCCAAGTATAGTGTCAGGTTAGTGCTGAAATTATGGTTATTTTTGGTTCTTAATCCGGTTTTATATAGAATAGTATCGTCTATCTTTGTGAGAATACTTTCTTTTTTCTCCCCCCAAAAGGGATATTTTAGCAATTTACCTTTTGCATCTGGCTGGACTTCTGTAAGAGACTTTCCCGCCCCAGAGGGAAAAAGCTTTTTATCTCAGTGGGAGGAAGAGCATGATGATAACAAATAGAGAAAGAATCCTAAGTAAGATAAAAAGCAATCTAGGAAAAGAAAAAGATCGCGCTAAAATAGATATTGATATATTAGAAGCAAGACTAAAAGGATCTATGCCTAGCCTTATCCCGAAAAGGGGGATTATACAACAGGATAAATTATTAGAGAAGTTTGAAAGTTCTGCAAGAGGAGTGGATTCAAGCGTCTCCATTATAGACGATTTGTCGGAAATTCCAAAAGAAGTAAAGTATTATCTTACGCAAAATAATATAGCTTCTAAGATCGTGGTTTTGCCCAATAAAGAATTAGATTCCATCGACTGGAATAAATATCCCACTCTTGAAGTTACTAAAAAATTTCCGGATGAGAAAGATGAGACAGTCTTCGTTTCAAGTTATGTTGCTATTGCTGAAACCGGTACAATAGTGCAACTTTCTAGTTCTGAGAATCCTATTACATCGCATTTTTTGCCTGATAACAGTATAGTGCTCGTAAAAGCATCTAGAATAGTGGCTGCAGCGGAGGATGCATTTAAAGTTATGAGAAAAGAAATTAATAGCATACCAAGAACAATAACTTTGATTTCAGGCCCCTCTCGTACTGGAGATATCGCACTGAATATAGAACTAGGTGCTCATGGCCCGCGCAAAGTACACTTACTAATTTGGAATGACACAAAATAAATAGATTTTAAAATGATAAATATTGATAAAACTGATGTAGAGAAAGATGAATTGGAGTTATGGGAAGAAATTACAAAAGGTGATAAAAAGTACAAAAAAAGTAATTATTTGAAATCCGCTAAAATCATAAAAAAGTCTAAGATAAAAAAACAGCAACCTAACTTAAAGGTTTTAAAAGCTGAAAAAAATATTAAGCCTAAAGTCTTTACAAAAAAAGTAGTAAAAGAAAATAAGTTAGAAAACCTTTCCCCAGAAAAAATTCCTTCTGGTATTTCTTTGAGGCAAGCAGAAAATTTAAAAAGAGGAAAATTTAAACCAGAAATAACAATTGATTTACATGGGTTCTCTTCAGTTCGTGCAAGAGAACTTATAAACGAGAAAATTTTGCAATCATATTATAATAATATCAGATGTATTCTAATAATTACTGGTAAAAAGTTTGGACCTTATGGATCTGAAGGTATATTAAAGAGAGAGGTGCCTGGTTGGTTAAATTTATCTCCTCTAAGAGAAAAAGTTTTAATGACTTCCTGGGCCATATCTCAACATGGAGGCCAAGGAGCTTTATATGTATTATTAAAAAAAGTTAAATAAGACTTAACTAGATTTGAGCTTTTAAATATTAATATAAAGGGAAAAATTATGCGAAAAGCTTATGTAGAGAGAAAAACTAAAGAAACAAAAATAGAATCTGAAATCAATTTAGATGGAATAGGTAAAAATAAAATAAGTACTGGAATAGGTTTTTTAGACCATATGATTGAACAATTATCGAAACATGGATTAATAGATATTGTTTTAAAAGTTAAAGGTGATTTGTATATTGATGGACATCATACTACTGAGGATTCTGGATATGTTTTAGGGGAGGCAGTAGCTAAGGCTTTAGGAGAGAGAAAAGGCATAGAGAGATATGGTCACGCACTGATACCTATGGATGAAACACTTACTAGAGTAGTAGTAGATTTATCTGGAAGACCTTATCTAGTGTGGAATGTTGCTTTTACGCAAAAAAAATTAGGGGACATGGACACAGAATTATTTAAAGAATGGTTTCAAGCTTTTTCTCAATCATTAGGGGCTAATATCCATGTCGAAAATTTATATGGGATTAATAATCATCATATTATTGAATCATGTTTTAAAGGCTTGGCTAGGTCTTTGAAACAAAGTGTATCCATTAATAAAAAAATAAAAACACAAATTCCCTCTTCTAAGGGAGTTTTATCTAGGAGTGCTAAACTCTAATAATTGCATGGAACATTCATGAATGTTGGAATAATAGATTACGGCTCAGGAAATATCCGTTCAGTAAGTAAGTCTTTTGAGAGAGCAGCTTTTGAATTAGAATCAAAAGTAAAGATTAATGTTATTCGTTCTGCTCAAGAATTAAAAAATATGGATCGTATAGTATTGCCGGGTGTAGGAGCGTTTGCTGATTGCATAAAAGGTATAAAAAATATTAATTCTTTATATAAAACTTTAAATGATATGGTTCTTGGAAAATCAGTTCCCTTTTTAGGAATATGTGTGGGCATGCAATTATTAGCCAATTATAGTAATGAACATGGACGGCACAATGGTTTTGGGTGGATAGAGGGGGAGGTAGTTCCTATAATTAGAAAGGATAATGATATAAAAATTCCTCATATGGGATGGAACTCCATAGAAATTTTGAAAAAACATCAAATTTTTGAAAATATAAAAAATGGTGAAGATTTTTATTTTGTTCATTCTTATAATTTTAATTCTAAAAATAAAGACTATATATATTCAGAAACACGCTATGGAGGCTATATTACAGCTGTAGTTATCAAAAATAATATTATTGGTACACAATTTCATCCTGAAAAAAGTCAAATATTTGGAATACAATTTATAAAAAATTTTTTAGAATGGATCCCATGAAAAATACTCAACCACTATTAAATGTTTCAATAATAGAGACTTTTAAGTCAGGAGAGTTACAGGAACTGTGTCAGTCTACTGAGGAGGCTATACTTTCAGGAATTGGTTTTAGTTGGATCAATCCCCCTCCTAGAAGACAATTAGAGAATTACTGGAAAGGGGTTTTGGTTGTTCCTTTTAGATGTTTGCTTATAGGGACTCTTGATGGAGTGGTAGCAGGTTCCTTACAATTAGTATTTCCAGTTAGAAGCAATGAAGCATCTTCTTTTTCTGCAAGCATAGATACGCACTTTGTTGCTCCCTGGGCAAGAGGAAAGGGCCTGGCTAAGATGCTATTAGAGTCAGGAGAAAATCTTGCTAGATCAAAAGGTTTTTCTCAAATACTTTTAGAGGTGAGAGAGACGCAGGAGCGTGCCATAAGTGTTTATGAATCTGCAGGATATTTGAAGTGGGGAACTCTTCCAACTTATCATATAATGGGAGAAGAAAAAATTTCTGGTTATTTTTATTGTAAAGAAATTGTTAAAGAATTAGATAAATGAAATGATTTTTTTTCCAGCTATAGATTTAATAAATGGTAAATGTGTGAGATTAGAACAGGGAGACCCCAATAAGGCAACTATATTTGATGATAATCCTCTAAAACGAGCAAGATATTTCAAAAGATTAGGCTGTAGGTGGTTGCATATTGTAGATTTAGATGGAGCCTTGAGAGGAAAATCAATAAACCATGAGATAGTAAAGAATATTTTAAAAATTAAGGGACTCAGTATACAATTAGGAGGCGGCATAAGAACTATAGAATCAGTTGATCTATGGATAAGCTTAGGGGTAAAAAGAGTAATTCTAGGAACAGTAGCCATAAAGAATCCCCATCTTGTAAAGGAAGCTTGTGGTAAATACCCGGGAAAAATTATCTTAGGAATAGACGTAAGAAATGGAAGAGTAGCTATTGAGGGTTGGAAAAAACAATCGGAAATAAAAGCTTTAGATTTGATTAAAAAATTTGATGGAATTGGACTTTCAGCGGTAGTTTATACAGATATATCAAAGGATGGATTATTAAAAGGACCCTCGGTTGAAGAGACTGCGAATTTTGCATGCAGTACAAAAATCCCTGTAATTGCTTCTGGAGGCGTTACTTCTAAACTTGATCTTGAGGCACTAAAAGAAAAAGAAGAGACAGGAATATTTGGAGTAATTAGCGGAAGAGCTATTTATGATGGCCGGTTGGATATTGAAGAATCTATAAAAATTCTGGACCCTTAATATGTTAAAAGTGAGAATCATACCCTGCTTAGACGTTAAAGATGGAAGGGTAGTCAAAGGAATTAATTTTATAAATCTTAAAGATGCCGGGGATCCTGTAGAACAGGCTAAAGTTTATGATAAACAAGGAGCAGATGAACTTTGCTTTTTGGACATAACAGCAAGTTCAGATAAAAGAAATATTATATTAGATGTAGTATCTAAGACAGCAGAACAATGTTTTATGCCACTTACCGTAGGTGGAGGAGTAAGATCTATAGAGGACATTAGAAACCTTCTTATGGCAGGAGCAGATAAAGTTGGAATAAATACAAGTGCAGTGAGCAATCCAGAATTAGTCAGAGAATCTTCAGTAAAATTTGGTTCTCAATGTATAGTAGTGGCTATAGATGCTAAAAAAGAAAAAGGGGACTGGATTGTCTATACACATGGAGGAAGGGAGCCGACAGGGATAAAAGCCCTAGAGTGGGCAAAATTTATGGCTAAAAGTGGTGCAGGAGAATTATTAGTTACTTCAATGGATAGGGATGGAACGGGTAAAGGCTTTGATCTTGAATTATTGAGAAATATTACCGATTTAGTTGATATTCCAGTAATAGCATCAGGAGGAGTGGGAATTCTTAAACATTTAGTAGATGGAGTTAAAATAGGTAAAGCAAGCGCCGTGTTAGCAGCATCAATTTTTCATTTTGGCAAGTTTACTATTAAAAATGCCAGAGATGAAATGGAAAAGAATGGAATTCCGGTTCGATAACTATTTGAGCATTAAAAAAAAGTATTACATTTAAAAATTTTTAAGATTGTTGTATTTAAATATATAATATAGGAAAAGGCTTATGAATAAAACTGAATCATTTGATTTTTTAGAAGAGTTATGGAAGATAATTTCAGAACGGTCAGAAAAATCTTCTCCGAAAGATTCTTATGTCGCATATTTGTTATCACAAGGACCTGAAGATTGTGCAAAAAAACTAGGGGAGGAAAGTATAGAAACTGTAATTGCTTCTTTAAAAGATGAAAAAAAAGAAATAGTTCACGAATCAGCGGATTTGCTATTTCACTTGTTGGTATTATGGAAAGCTAAGGGAATTAGTCCTAATGTAGTAATGGATGAGTTAAAAAGTAGAAAAAACATTTCAGGTTTTGAAGAAAAACAAAACAGATAGGAAGTTTTTGAGAAATAATACTTACGATGATAACAATATTTTTTCCATGATTTTAAATGGAAAGATTCCTTGTGAAAAAGTATATGAGTCAAAATATTCTTTGGCATTTAGGGATGTATATCCTAAAGCTCCTACTCATGTACTAGTGATTCCTAAAAATAAGTATGTAAATTTTAATGATTTTAGTGCTGAGGCTAGTATTGAAGAATTATCAGATATTTTTAAAACTATACTGAAAGTTGTAGAAATTGAAGGGATTAAGGATTCGGGGTATAGAGTTACCACTAATTCTGGAAAAGATGCTAATCAAGAAGTACAACACTTGCATTTTCATGTAATCGGAGGGCGCAAATTAGGTCGCAATGACTAAAAAAACAAATTATAATTTGTTTTCTATCACGTCCCATATTTTAGAGCTTAAATTTGTATTTTCAAATTTGGATATTTCCTGAATTCCTGTTGGAGAGGTAACATTTATCTCTGTTAAATATCCTCCTATTATATCTATACCTACCAAAATTAGACCTCTTGATTTCAATTCATTTCCCAGAGCTTCACAAATTAGTAATTCTTTATTATTAAGTTTTTTCTTTTCGGGTTTCCCGCCTACATGTAAATTTGATCTTATATCTCCAGATTGAGGAATTCTATTTATAGCTCCTCCTATTTCCCCATCTATTAGAATAACTCTGCAATCTCCTTTTTTAACTTCTGGTAGATATCTCTGTACTATTATAGGTTCGTTCGAGTTTTCAAAAAACATTTCTATCAAGGCAGGAAAATTTTGATTTGCAGGTTCAATATAAAAAATCTGTTTTCCACCATTACCGTAAAGAGGCTTTATAATTATTTCTTTAAATTCTTTTCTAAAGTTTTTTATATCATCATAGTTTCTAGTAATCAGGGTTTCCGGCATGAATTCTTTAAATTTATTAACAAATAATTTTTCAGGAGCATTTCTCACTTCATATGGATTATTGACAACTAAAGTATTGGGGTGAATGTCTTCCAAAAAATGAGTGTAAGTTATGTAGTTCATATCAAAAGGAGGATCCTGTCTCATTAAAATAATTTCTTCGTTCTTAAGTTTTCTGCTTTCCTCATTTCCCAGCGTGACATGATTTCCTATTTCTTTTTTAAGTTCTAATATGGGACACCCTTTTGCTTCTATTTCGCCTTGGATAAAAGATAAATTTTTAGTTTCGTAATAAAATAAATCATGGCCCCTATTTTTTGCTTCTAACGCTAAAGCAAAAGTAGTGTCAGAACTAATATCTACTTTTTTGATGGGATCCATTTGAATAGAAACTTTAACCACTTTATTTTAGCCCTAGGTTCTTCTATTATCACTTTTTAATAATATATGATTAATTACCTTTTTTACGCCTCTAATAGTTCTTGCATGGTGAATAACTTTTTTAACTTCTTCTTTATCTTGAGCTATCCCAACTATGTAGACTACTTGATCAGAGACGGAATGAGAAAAATTTATATCTAAAATTTCAGTATCAGTTAATAAAAGTCCAGTTAAAATAATTGATATTCGAGCATCTTTGGCAGAATCAATTAGGCTAGAATTTGGATTAACAGTGAGTTCATTTAATACTTCTTTAACTTTGGGAATTCTCCATGTTATTTTTGCAGCTCTATCTCTGAGTATTTCTGAGGAGACACTTCCA
>PTKJ01000058.1 GCA_002937675.1 Alphaproteobacteria bacterium MarineAlpha9_Bin1
CATGAGATTTTTTTTTCTATTTCTTTTAGAATATATATCTGTTCTTTATTAATTTTAAGCACTAATGTTCTTCTTTAAAAAAAAATAATAAAAAAATGGATAATACTAAAAATAAATATTTTTGAAATTGCAAATATTGCTTAAATATGATTAAAATTAGCAATATATTAAATTATTTTTATTTAAATTGAAATAATATAGCGTTTTCGAAATGGATTACATAGAATATAAAATTTTAACTTCTTTACAGAATAATGCTAGACTTAGTAATATAGAGCTAGCAAAAGAAGTTGGCCTAACACCTTCCCCGTGCCTAAGAAGAGTAAAATCTCTGGAGGAAAAAGGTATAATTTCAGCATATTCAGCATTAATAAATCAAAATAAAGTCGGACTTTCTGTAAATGTTTTTGTTCAGGTTTCACTTGAACGACAGACAGAAGATCACCTTGAAATATTCGAAGAAAAAATTAAAGAATATAGTGAGGTTATGGAAGCCTATCTAATGACTGGAGAAGCAGATTATCTTTTAAGAATTGTTGTAAAAGATTTAGAAAAATACGAACTATTTCTTAAAGAAAATCTTACAAGAATTCCTGGTGTATCAAGCATAAGGTCATACTTTTCTCTTAAGCAAGTAATAAAAAAATATAGTCTTCCTTTAAAACATCCGAAAGAATAATTTATGGAACAATATTATTCAAATTATAGCCAATTAGTTCAAACTGAAAATGTTCGTAATATAGAAAAAAAATATATATCACAAAATAATATAAATAGCTTTGATTTAATGGAGAAAGCAGGAGATGCTTTTGCCAAAATTATTTCAGAAAATTTTAAGAAGGGAAAAATTTTATTTTTATGTGGCAAAGGGGGTAATGGAGGAGACGGTTTAATTGCTGCTAATATTTTAAAAAAGAAAAGCTGGAAAGTCTCTATTGTCCTAACAGATATTAACAAAGATCTTTCTGAAGATACTAGAAAAGCTCTTAAAAAGTTAAAATTAGTACCTAAGATATTTGATAAATTAAAACTTAAAAATTTTGATATTATAGTTGATGCAATTTATGGAATTGGAATAACAAGAAATATAGGTGAAAAAGAAAAAACGTTAATAAAAAAAATAAATTCTTCAAATGTTCCAATTGTAGCAATGGACATCCCGAGTGGAATTAATGCCAATACTGGAAAAATAATGGGTGTAGCGGCTGAATGTCTTCTCACTGTCACTTTTTCCAGAGCTAAAATAGGAAATATACTTTTACCAGGATATAAAAATAATGGAAGACTCAAAGTGGTTGATATAGGTATACCAAATTCTTATTTTAATGAAATAAAACCTCAATTAATTATTAATAGTAATAAAGTCTGGAGAGATAAAATTATTTTTCCAAAAATTGACGATCATAAATACTCGAGAGGATATACCCTAGTCATAGGAGCTCCGAAATCTATGACTGGAGCAACTAGACTCGCAGCAAAAGCTGCGCAAAGAGTTGGAAGTGGAATAGTTGTAGTTGCAGCAAATAAAAAGTCAGAAAACATATACTATTCTACCCTTACTTCACAAATTATAAAAACCTATAACAATCTAGCAGAATTCAGAAAAATTTTAGATGATCCTAGAATTAATTCAATAATTGTTGGTCCTGGATTAGGTATAGGTCCGCAAACCATAAACAAAATGAAAATTATTTTTAAGAATAAAAAAAGGAAAATATTAGTAGATGCTGATGCAATCTCATCTTTTCACAATAAAATAGATTTGCTTCAAGATATTACCAAAAACTCTGACACTGTATTTACTCCTCATTATGGAGAATTTATGAAAATATTCCCTAATATAAAAGGAAATTCTATAGAAAAAGCCCTAAATGCTAGCAACAAACTTCAATCAACATTTATTTTAAAAGGACCTAATACAATCATTTCTAGTAAGAAAAAAAATAAAGTAATAGTTAATAAGCCTGGAGCTAAATGGTTAGCTACAGCAGGAAGTGGAGATGTGCTTTCAGGAGTTATTGGTGGCCTCATGTCGACGGGAATGGATAGTTTTTCAGCAGCAGGTCTTGGGGTCTATATTCATACAAAAGCTGGTCAAGAAGCTGGAGCAGGATTGATTGCGGAAGATCTAATAGAGACTATTCCGTTAATACTTAAGAAAGATTTTTGACATACTTTTAGTTGATTTTATTAAAATTCTAGCTGAAGCCTAGCTCCCAAAACATTAAAATCTTCACTTACTGGTCCCTCAGCATCGGTGTGAGTTAAATTAAAAATACTTCTTACAAAAGATGTCATATACCAATTAACACCTAATGTGTAAGAATTAGCTTTACCACCAGCTATACCAGCATCTGTTAGGTTTAACGTACTAGCTCTTATAGCTATTTCCCAAGCTCCCATTCCTCCTTCGGTTAATGAGATATTGGGCTTTACTCTCCAAAATTGTGCAAAATAAGCATTATAATTTCTTGAATCATTGGTTAACATATACCCTCCTTGAACATAACCTCCAGAAAATGACGGATCCAATTGAGTTTTTCTATCTAAAGTTACTATCCCCCATTCTGATTGGAAAGACAAAGGACCTTCAATCACAGCAAATTCTATACCTCCATGATAGTATTTTTCAAGATCTGTTATAATTCCCGTGTCTAAAATGTAGTCCCCCCCTACAACATTTTCCCCTTTAGTTCTAAACTGAAGAGTACTGTCTCTCAAATTATTTGTAAAAGTATCAGAAGGATTTACCGTTCTCCAATATCCAGTAACACCAAGATGAAAAGCTTTTTTTCTTTCTTTAATAGGTTGCCATATCACCCTTCCATGAATCCCCATCCCTTCATCATCAGTGCTCTCATTTTTATAAGGCTCCCCGTAAAAACCTACTCTAACATAATAATCATTTCCTCTATAAGTAGCAGCTACCCCAATAGCAGGAGAACCCGGACCATATGCAAAAGTTGCTTGTGGCATAGCTGGTTCTAGAAATTGTCTCTGTGTAGAAAAATTTGATGCATCTAAGCCCACGGAATTTCCAAATAATCCTGCAAATATCCACCATGGTTTATATCCTCTATAAATAACCATGGCAGCTCCAAGCCCACTTTTAGGATAATCGCCACCGTTAGCATAATTATAGGATAAAAACCATATAAAATCTTTTTCAGATAAGCCAGCTAACGTTAATACTGCTCTTCTAACTATAAAACCATCAGAGAGATCATTTCCTGTATTTTTATTTCCCTCCTGATTATGGGTAGCTGCATCTAACTGAACTAGACCCATAATACCTGCAGTATAATTTCCATCCTTACTTTTTAAAGGTTGAAGTGGACCAAAGAATGCTTTTTCAGGATTATAAATCTTTTGAGAGACCGGAGAACTTATTTCACTTTCATTTACTTTATCCGCAAGTTCTATTTCTTTTTTATCTTTCTTCTCACCTTGTTTCTTAGATATATTTTGAGGGATACTTTTGTTATTTTCACTGATGCTATCAATTTTTTCTGAAAGTTCTTTAACTAAATTTTCTAATTTTCTAATTTTTTTATCTTGTTCTTCAATTATATCCAGTTGTTTATTAATTAGATCTATGACGCTAATATCATCAGACCAAGAAGTATTATGAATACTTGATAGTAAAATAATTAAAAATAAAAGTAATATTTTCATAAGTTTTCCTCGAACAACTGTATTTATATAATAGTAATTTTTCTTATATTCAATTTTAATAATATTACAATAGTTATATTATTGTTTTTTCCTATATTAATTATTGACAAAAACTATAATATGAATTAATAAATTAATCTTAAATGTGTAATTAAGGACTATCCATGATTAGTTTAAATAATAGGTTTCTATTGGTAGTTATACTCGCTATATTACTTATTACAAATTTAACTAAATCTCAAGAAGATTTAGGAACCATTGAAATAATTGGCACCTCTCCCATCCCAGGGACGGGAATTGACAAAAACAGAGTCCCTAATTCTACTCAATCTTTAAATATTGATGAAAAAGACAATTTTAAATCTAATACTCTTACAGACTTGTTAGGCGAAAGATTAGTCGGTGTCACAGTAAAGGATCTTCAAAATAGCCCTTTTCAAAAAAATCTCGATTATAGGGGATTCACTGCTTCACCACTATTAGGTGAATCTCAAGGACTTGCTATTTATCTCAACGGAATTCGTTCTAACGAAGGATTTGGTGACACTTTACAATGGGAACTTATCCCTGAAAACGCTTTAAAAAAAATAGATTTAATGAGCGCAAATCCCGTGTTTGGATTAAATGCTTTAGGTGGATCCTTATCATTAACAACCAAAAAAGGCTTAGATTATATAGAAAAAAAGTCTACTGCTACAAACACTCTGGAAGCAGGAAGTTTTGATAAGCATTTAGGAACTTTAGAACTAGGTGCTGGCACAGAGAATAGTGGAATTTATATTTCATCTGAAGTTGCATATGATGGAGGATGGAGAGACCATAGTCCGGGAGATATCAAGCGATTGTTTATAAATTACGGACATAGTTTTAGAGATATTGACTTAGATTTTACATTTTTAGTTGCAGATACCGATATATATGGCAATGGTGTCACACCCGTAGAATTACTTCAGAAAAGAAGAGAATCCCTGTTTACATGGCCAGATATTACAGAAAATAGACTCTATTTGTTAAATACGAACAACTCATATTACTATAACGATAATACTACTATTTCTACTTCCATATACTACAGGAAGTTGCTAAGAACGACTCTAAACGCCGATGAATTAGATGCAGGAGAGTGTGATGAGGATAATGAAAATAGTCATCAATCTCAACTTAAAACAGACTTTGGAACCTCTAATTCACCACTCTGTGGAGATGATAACTCAAGCGGAGACTATGGAATATTAATTGATCAGTATGGGAATGCCATTTCTACTAATTCCAATATAAGAAGATATGGAGTACTCAATAAGACGAATACTATGACCGTAAGCTGGGGAGGAGGAATACAAACAGATATTCAAGAAATTTATGGTGATCTTGAACATTCGATAGTATTGGGAATGTCTGCAGATAAAACAAGAACTGCATTCCATTCAAGAGGTGAGCTAGGAGAACTTACATACAATAGAACAGTTAATAACGTCAAAAATTCTGAAGGAGGTTTTATTACTTTAGAAGCAGAACAGGCACACACCGGTGCCAATGGAGGAAAAACCTCTACTACGAAAAGAGGAAATGTAGGACAAGTTCAGTTGGCTGCTAAAGTTGATTACTATGGACTATTTGCATCAGATACAATCAAATTATCTGATAAGTCAGATCTTACAGTAGCTTCTAGAGCTAACCTCGCATATGTAAAACTTTATGACCATCTTAAAACTTCATACACAAGAGCTGAGACAGTTCAAGGTAGTCATCGTTTTTTTCGCCTAAACCCTGCAATAGGTATTACTCATAAGTTTGATGAAAACACTATTATCAGAGCCAGCTACAGAGAATCAAACAGAACTCCTGCTCCCATAGAACTTTCATGCGCTTCTGCCAATGCCCCCTGTAGGCTTCCTAACGCTTTCGTTGCTGACCCACCATTAGAGCAAGTTGTTTCAAAAGGATTCGAAATAGGAGCTAGGGGTAAGATATCTTTATTGAACCATAATGTTTTTTGGGAAACTACTATTTATCATTACGTAAACGATGATGATATAATATTTGTGAGTAGCGGAACAGGAGTTTCTTCAGGTTATTTTAAGAACTTTGGACAAACGATAAGAAGAGGCGTAGAGATAAGCTATGACTCTGTTATAAATAATAAATATGGAAAAATTGATTTTTTTACAAATTACTCGTATCTAGAAGCTACATTTGAGAGCTCACACACACTTCCCGCAGCAAACCATCCTTCAGGCGCAAATGATGTAGTACCAGGAAATTCAATTCCTGGAATGCCGGAACATTCTGTTAAAGCAGGAATAGGACAAAGATTTGGAAAAAACTTGAGAATAGGCCTTAATATGAATGTAGCTTCAGGAGTGTACTTACGCGGGGACGAATCAAATCAATTAAAACCTACCAATCCATATGTAGTTTTTAATGCTAGTTCTAGATGGAGCCCTACACCAAACTTAGAGTTCTTCACAAGAATAGATAATATTTTAGACTCCAAATATGAAACAATGGGGGTATTTGGAGAAGCAAGTGCTTCCGAAGTAAGGGTTCCTATCTCTGAGCTCGGCGATACCGGAAGTGGGACAGCAATAGGACCTCTCGATCCCCGTTTTTTATCACCCGGTAGTCCTTTGGGAATATTTATAGGCCTTAAAGTTCATTGGTAACAAAATGTGAGAAATATAATGGAAAACTTAAATGAAAATTATGAAATAATTAACCTGTTTTTAAAGGGTGGGCCAGTAATGTTTATATTGCTTGGTCTATCAATTTTATCATTAACAATAATACTTGTTAAGTCATTTCAATTTAGTAAATCCAGGATAAGGAACACCCATTTTTTAGAACCTATTTACAAGTTAATAAATAAAAAGGATCCAAGTAAAGCTATAGAAATTTTAAGTCAAAAAAGTCATCCAGCTGCAAAAATAGTGATGACAATATTGGATAACCCAAATAATACGGCTGAAGACAACGAAAATGAAATAACACGTGTTGGAGAAATAGAAATTAGAAAACTAGAGTATTTACTTAAACCTCTAGAAGTTATAGCAAATCTCTCACCACTATTAGGTTTATTGGGCACAGTAATGGGAATGATAAAGGCTTTTTCTAAATTAGAGTCTGTAGGAAGTAAGGTAGACCCAGCAATATTAGCTGGTGGTATTTGGGAAGCATTATTAACGACGGCCTTTGGTTTAATAGTTGCAATTCCCGCATTAGCTGCATTCTACTGGTTAGACGGAAGAGTGGATCAAGTGAGAGAAGATATGAGGCATGCGGCAATTAAAACTATTAAATTACTTAAATAGTGAATTTACAAAAATCTATGAAAACATTTATTAAGAAAAACAAAAACGTAGAGATCAATATTGCTCCATTAATTGATATAGTCTTTCTTTTGCTCATATTTTTTATGTTAGCAACCGAATTTTCTGATTTTAAGACCATCGACATGACTACTCCAATTGTAAGAGAACTAGATATAAAAAATGACGAACCACTATTAGTTGAATTGTCTTCAGAGGGACAAATTAAAATCAATAAAATACTAATTAATTATAGTAATTTAGAAAAACAAATCAAAAATTTTAAAAAAAATCAATCTGATCCTCAGGTTATGATTTCGACTCCTGAAGAAACAGAAATAAATATATTAATTAAAGTTATGGATGCTATCAGGCTTAGCGGAGTTGATAACATTGCATTAATAACCGAGTAAAAAAATGAATATATTACTAAAACATAATAAACGATCACGTACACCCAATTTGGTACCACTAATAAATATAGTTTTCTTATTACTTATATTTTTTATGCTTACTGGGACTTTAAAGAGATCTGATATATTTGACATATCTCCCCCCGAATCTTCTACAGGAGCTGATGCCGAAGCACCTGAGTTAGTTTTATTGATTTCAAAGTCTAACCAAATAGCATTAAATAATAAAAATATAGAATTTTCAGAGCTTCAAAAACAACTTTTAGTAATTGTTGAAACATATCCACTGCAAGAGGTTTTAGTTAAAGCTGACGGCAAGGCGTACTCTGGTACATTGTCAAAAATAATTAATATAATTAGAGAGTCTGGCATAAAAAGAGCAGCAATAGTAACAAAAACAATAGATGCATCTAACTAAATGGTTATAGAAATAAATAACTCTAATAAAGTAGATTTTAAAGTAATTTTTTTAGGAGTAATACTTGCTAGTTTCATTCATTTAATTGCAATTCCACTGATAGAGCTCATTCCCCAAAGATCACTCGAAGAAGAAGAAGAGCCTAGAATAATATTAGATCTTACTAAAAAAGTGGATACCCTATCACCAATTATTGAACAAAAAATTTTAAAGCCACAAATAAATAATAATATACAAGAACAACAAATTGTTGAGGAAATTCCCCCTCTCAAACAAATGAAAAAAATTCAGGAGTTTGAAAAACAAATTATTTCTCCTTTACCTAAAAACTTTAATGAAAATATTGAGAATACTATTACTATCCCTATAAAACCTGACAGTAAAAATACAAATAAAAAATTTACGACTCCGATTATACCCAAAAATGAAGGAACAATAGAAGAAAAATCATTAAAACCTTATATTTTAAAGCAAAACACGACAGCAGAACCAAGAATTACTTCTTCTACTAAAAAAATATTACCCGAAGAAAACATTCCTATAATTGAGAATAATTTACCTCCTATTCCCTCAAAAAAGGAACAGCTTATAAAGAACAATAATGGAATAGATCCAAATTTAGAAAAACTTTACATAAGTTCAATTAGAAAGAGCATTCAAACATACGCTATTAACAATTACCCTTACCGATCACTGAGAAATAACGAAGAAGGAACTGTAGATATAATTTTTAAACTTAAACTCGACGGAAATATAGATAATATAACAATAGGTCCTAAAACCCTAGCTTCCAAAAGACTAATTGACGCTGCTATAAAATCAGTAGA
>PTKJ01000059.1 GCA_002937675.1 Alphaproteobacteria bacterium MarineAlpha9_Bin1
TTAAAAAGAAAATAAGGGTTAAAATAAAGAAAAATTAACTATCTAGCATACGTTTTAATAGCTCTAAGTCATCTGCAATAGCTGAGTCTGAGTTCATAAGTGACTCTATTCGACTCACGGCATGCATGACAGTAGTATGATCACGTCCTCCAAATTTTCTTCCTATTTCTGGTAAAGATCGTGAGGTAAGCTGTTTAGCCAAATACATGGCTACTTGTCTTGGTCTAGCTACTGCTCTAGCCCTACGGGGTGACGACATATCACTTAATCTAGTATTGAAATGCTCAGCAACCTTTTTCTGTATTTCTTCTATAGTAACTCTTCTATCATTTGCTCTAAGCAAATCATGTAATACATCTTGTGTGTTTTCTAATGTAATAGGTCTTCCTACTAATTGTGAATGTGCAACCAAACGTTTTAATGCACCTTCTAATTCTCGGATGTTCGAAGTAATCTTATGTGCTAAAAACTCAATTACCTTAGGTTCTATCTCACAATTTTTAATATCATCTGCTTTAGCCTGCAATATACCCAACCTAAGTTCGTAAGTCGTTTGATGTATTTCAGCAACTATTCCCCATCCTAATCTTGACCTCAATCTCTCCTCTATCCCTTCAAGATCTGCTGGAGATCGATCAGAACTAACTACTATCTGTTTATTTTGATCTACCAAAGCATTAAAAGTATGAAAAAACTCTTCTTGCGTAGAATCTTTTCCCGCAATAAACTGTACATCATCAACCATTAGTACATCAGCAGATCTAAACTGCTCCTTAAATACCATAGTTTCTTGCTGCCTAAGGGCTCTAACAAATTGATACATAAACTTCTCTGCTGACAAATAAACTACTTGTCTATTAGGATTAATTTCCCTAATTCTCCATGCTATGGAATGCATAAGGTGAGTTTTACCTAAACCTACTCCTCCATAAATTACCAAAGGATTAAATGCTACATCTTCAGTTTCTGCCACACGTTGAGCCGCAGCAGCTACAAAGTCATTAGAAGGGCCTACCACAAATTTTTCAAACTTATACCTTGGGTCTAAAGGTGAAGAAATAGGCAGATTGTTAAATTTTTTTGATTGCTTTTTTGAACCACTAGAACTAGTCATATTTTTATCTACTACAAAAATGACACTTTTAATTTCATCGCTAGATGCAAGCCACAAAGATTTTATTCTATTTCCATACCTAGGTTCTATCCAGTTCTTGTGAAAATCACTATGAGACCCAATTTCAATCTTTCCATCTGAAAAGCTAACTAATTTAAGAGACTCTAACCAATTATTGTAAACTGTTTTTCCAGCTTCTTTGCTAAGCTGCTGCTTTATTTGCTGCCAAATCTTTTCCGCAACGTGAGAACTAAGCATCAAGTTTACCCTATAAATAACACACAAAAATTCATTTTTAAAACTTGCTTAAAAATCGATCAGAGGAAAACTATAACACCTCTATCAGAGCATGCAATTAAACAATTTAAAAAATTAATTTTTTATTTCTTTTATTCGTTTATTGAGCCTAGAAACTTTTCTTGACATTGCCTTTTTATTGGCTTTTCCTTTGCTCGCGCTAACCATCATATGAGATTCTGAAAGTCGAAGAGCCTCAACAGCTTCCTTCTTTTTACCTTTAGAAATTGCTTCTTCCACATTTTTAACATATGTACGCATCGCACTGATTCTATTTTTATTTATAGCAGTACGCTTATTACTAGATCTAATTCTTTTTTTTGCAGAAGCAATATTAGCCATTTAATTATTCCTAAAAAGAATGAACACAATATAAAAGTAAACCTAAATAACTGATCTTTACATTAAGGTCAATAGGAGAAAAATCAAATTTAGAAATTAAAATCACTTATTACGAAAATTCGGTTTCCTTTTATTGATAAAAGCTTGCATTCCTTCCTTTCTATCCTCTAAAGAAAATGTAGACTGAAAAATCTTTCTCTCAAACAAAATACCCTGGGATAAACAATTTTCATAAGTACCATTTACTGCAGCTTTTGCCATTTTTAATACTGGTAATGATTTATCTGAAATGTCTTTAGCTATTTCTAAAACTAGTTCAATAAAATTATCTGAAGATAATTTTCTACTAACGAGCCCTAATTTCTCAGCTTCATCAACATCCATCATTCTAGCCGTTAAAATTAGATCCATAGCTTTCGCTTTTCCTATTGCCCTAGGTAAGCGCTGAGTACCTCCTGCTCCTGGAAATGTACCAAGGTTAATTTCAGGTTGTCCAAATTTTGCATTTTCATTTGCTATTAATAAATCACACATCATAGCTAGTTCACATCCTCCTCCTAATGCATACCCATTTACAGCAGCTATCGTAGGTTTGGTTATTCCACTAATTTTTTCCCATGGCTTAATAAAATCCTCCTCTATAACGTTTTGAAAGGATTTAGACATCATCTCCTTAATATCTGCTCCTGCTGCAAATGCTTTTCCAACACCGGTTAAAACTATGACAGAATATTTGGAATCATTATCAATTATGTCAAGAGCATGATTTAGATCCTGAATCAACCCTTTACTTAGTGCATTAAGTGAGTCAGGTCTGTTTAATTTTATCAAAACTACCTTTTCATATATTTCTACTAAAATATTTTTATAGTTGTTTTCTAATTTCATTTTATTTTCCCTTCTATCTAATATTCTAATAATAAAAAACTGAAGAATGTAACTAAACTTTTTTGGTTATTCTCGTGGATCATGATGTTAACCAATTCGTTTTCTCGACGAAACTTTAAAATATTCTCATACGAACGGTCATCATTAATTTTCCAGCCTAATTGAGGAAGAATATTTCTATAAAAATCTAAGATATCATTTTTATCTAAGTTTCCTTCTACCTCTACATTCGCTACCCTTCCTTCATTTGAATCAAAATAAAAACAGCTGTCTTTTTTTTCAACTAATTCATTCATTAAGGGGATATCTTCTATACAATCAAGGAATCCTTGCGTATAAGCTGTATTATAATAAAAAAGACAAATAATTACAAAAACAAATATTTTTATAAAAATTTTACAACTGTCATTTTTGACACGTAGGACAATAAAATGTTGATCTTCCATTCTGTATAATCCTTTTTATTTTGCTATCACATTTTTTATTTTTGCATTTCTTACCTTCTCTACCATAAACTAAAAAATAATTTTGAAAATAACCAATTTTCCCGTCAATATTTTTATGATCTTGGATGGTTGACCCACCAGCCTCAATTGCTTTTATTAAAACCTGCTTAATCTGAGAAACTAATTTAGTTAATTTTACTAAAGATAAATTAGAAACTATTTTTTTTGGAGAAATAAAAGAAGCAAATAAAGCCTCACTTACATATATATTTCCTAACCCAGCTACTAATTTCTGGTTTAATAAAGCAGCTTTAACGGATGTAGATTTTTTTTTAAACTTCTTATGTAATTCACTTGCATTAAAATTGTCACTAAAAGGTTCCGGCCCTATATTTTTAAATATATTCTTAAATTGATTACTGTTATTTTTGTATATATTTATAAAACCAAACCTTCTTGGATCATTATATATAAGCCTAATACTTTGCTCTTTTTGACCAGAACACTCTAAATCAAAATACAAGTGGTCATGTGTTTTTTTCTTAAAAGAATGAAGTTTCTCTATTATCATTCTTCCCGACATTCCTAAATGAAATACTATTACATAATTGTTATCCAAATAAATTTGTCCAAATTTTGCTCTTCTTTTTACATATAATATTCTGGCTCCTTCACAGAATTGATTCATATTTTTTGATACATTAATTCTCAAATCTGATCTGTAGATCATTACTCTTCTTATAATTAAATTTTTGATTGATAAATTCAATGCATTAGTTACAGTTTCAACTTCTGGTAATTCTGGCATAATATTAGACCAAGTAAATTTAGAAAGAAAATACATATTATGGCAAAAATATTAAAAAAACAAGCAAGCCAAGATCATGTTAAATTTGGTTTAGATAAAATTTCTGTTGATTCTAAAAGAAAGAAAATTTTAAAATTATTTAATTCTATATCTAGTAACTATGACAAAATGAATGACATTATGAGTCTAAGAAGCCACAGATTATGGAAAAAAGATTTAGTTGAAAGAATTGAATTTTTTAGATTTCAAAAAAATAAGAAATTTGTGTTAGATTTGGCCGGAGGAACAGGAGATATAGCTTTTTTAATAAGGAAACGATGGCCCAACAATCATATAACTATATATGATCTAAGCTTAGAGATGTTAAATGTTGGAATAAAAAAATCTAAAAAGAAAGGATTTACTAAAAATCTTAGTTGGATGATAGGTGATTCTGCCTATCTTCCATTCAAAGAATCTTGTTTTGATATAATTACTTGTGCATTCGGAATAAGAAATATCTGTGAGATAGAGAAAACACTCTCTGAGAGCTTTAGAATTTTAAAACCAGGTGGTAAACTTCTAGTTTTAGAATTTTCACCAGACGTAATTAATCCTTTTAAAAATATTTATAATTTTTATTTGAAGAAAATTATCCCAAAAATGGGAAAAGAAATTGCTAATAATATGGATGCTTATCAATATTTATGTGACAGTATTTTAACATTTTATAAGCCAAAAGTCTTTTCCAAAATGATTGAAGACAATGGTTTTCAAAAGATTAAAATTATAAAATATTTAGGCGGAATTGCTTGTCTTTATATAGCGTTTCGTATTTAAAAGGTTTATTTTGATTAAATTACTAGTTAATATGCCAATTAAGTAAATATTTGAGTGTAAGTGTATAATATGAAAGATAAATACAAAATTTTATTAATAATCTCCGGAGGTATTTCTGCTTATAAATGCCTTGAACTGATCCGTGTCATTAAAAATGATGGGAACGAAGTTAAAACTATACTAACTGAAGGAGGAGCTAATTTCGTTACACCACTATCTATTGCAGCAATTTCAAATGAAAAAGTCTATCAAGATATATTCTCTTTAAACGATGAATCAGAAATGGATCATATCCAATTATCGAGAGAGAGTGATGTGATTGTAGTGGCCCCAGCTTCTGCTAACATTATAGCTAGAAGTGCTAATGGCATCTGTAGCGATCTTGCAACAACTGTACTGCTGGCGTCAAATAAACCTATAATATTTGCTCCTGCAATGAACTCTCATATGTGGAACAACCCGGCTACACAAAGAAATATAGTGTTATTAAAAAAAGATAACATAAATCTTATAGGGCCTGAACCTGGAGATCTTGCTTGTGGAGAAGAAGGGTTAGGCAGAATGTCTGAACCAGATGATATATATGAGTATATATTATCTATCCTTAAAAATAAAAAAAAAAAACAGACTAAAAGTGCTTTAGTTACAGCTGGTCCCACATACGAGCCTATAGACCCTGTGAGATTTATTGGTAATAGATCATCTGGGAAGCAGGGGATAGCAATTGCAAATCAGCTTGACAATTTAGGATTAAACGTAACACTAGTAACGGGTCCTACTCACCAACAAATTTCTAAAAATATAAATACTATAAGGGTAAATACTGCTAAAGAAATGTATAACGCCTGTAAAGATTCCCTACCAGTCGATGTAGCCGTTTGCGCAGCTGCTGTATCCGACTGGACAGTTAAGTCTCCTAATGAATCTAAAATTAAAAAAAATATTAATCATAATCCAAAAATAAACTTTTCTTTGGCACCGGATATATTGGACAGTATTTCCAATGCAGGAAACAAAAGGCCAAAGCTAGTAGTTGGATTCGCAGCAGAAACTAATAATTTAATTTCTAACGCTAAAAAGAAACTTGAAGACAAAAATTGTGACTGGATAGTAGCTAATAACGTACTAGATAATCCAAAAATTTTTGGAGGAGATGATAACGAGGTTAAATTTATAAGCAAATCATGTGTTGAAGAATGGCAAAAAACTTCTAAAGATCAGATAGCAGTGCTTTTGTCAAAAAGAATTTTAGAAGAAATTTCCTAAATACCAAAACCCATGAAAATACAAATTCAAAAACTCGCAAATTTTAGAGGTAAATTGCTTTCTTATGAAACTTATGGTTCTGCTGGTATTGATATTAAGGCGGCCATAGATAAAACTATTCAGTTAGAAGCTGGGGAAAGAGTTTTAGTACCTAGTGGTTTTAAAGTGGCAATACCCAATGGATTTGAAATTCAAATCAGACCAAGGTCAGGATTAGCCCTTAAAAAAGGAATAACTGTTTTAAATAGCCCGGGAACCATAGATCCAGATTATAGAGGAGAAGTAGGTGTTATTATTATCAACCATGGTGATGAAGCTTTTGATATTAATCCTGGTGACAGAATAGCTCAAATGGTTGTTTCTCAATTAATTCAGGCAGAACTAGAAGAAGTTAACTCTCTTTCTCACACAAAAAGGGGAACAGGAGGATTTGGTTCAACAGGAGTTAAGAATGACTAAGGATCTTGAACTTACAAATGAACAAATTGAAAGATATTCGAGACATATCCTACTTCCAGAAGTAGGAGGAATAGGTCAAAAAAAATTAATTAAATCTAAGGTTTTAGTGGTAGGTGCAGGAGGTTTGGGTTCTATAATATTGTTATATTTAGCTGCAGCTGGTATTGGCACTATAGGTATAATAGATGATGATAAAGTTGAACTTTCTAATTTACAACGGCAAATTATTCATAAGACTGAGGGATTGGGAACATATAAGGTTGACAGCGCTTTAAAAGCAATAAAATCTATTAATCCATCAGTTAAAGTTATAAAATATAGAGATAGATTAGCAGTTTCTAATGCAGAAAATATAATTTCCAATTACAATATTATTGCAGACGGAAGTGATAATTTTGAAACTCGGTTCCTAGTGAATGATGTATGTTATTTTTTAAAAAAGACTTTAGTTACGGCAGCTATACTGCGTTTTGAGGGACAAATTTCCACATTTAATTTTAAGGACAAACTCAGTTCCTGTTACCGTTGCCTATGGCCTAATTCGCCGGCTAAAGGAACAATACCCACATGTGCACAAGCAGGAGTATTTGGAGCTTTAGCTGGAAATATTGGATCTATGCAGTCTATAGAAATAATAAAAGAAATATTGCAGATAGGAAAATCCTTAAATAATTTTCTTGTACTATACGATGCTCTATCTTGTGAAATGAGAAAAGTGAAACTTACAAAAGATCCCAGTTGCAGACTGTGTGGAGAAAAACCTACTATAGTTTATAAAAAAATAATTGTAGATAAAACATGAAAAAAAAATTAACTATTATAATGTTTACATATGATAAAGAAAAACTAAATTATGGACTATCAATAATTTGTGCTGCAGCTGCCATAGATCGTCCTACTGAGTTTTTTTTTGCTGGTGAAAATGTATATAATATTTTAAATCTAGATTATTTGAAAAAAATAAATAAAAGTTCTTTTTTATCTTTTGCCAATACAGAGGAACTCCTACAATCTTCTCTGGAACTTGGAACAATATTTATTGTTTGTTCAGCTGCCATTGAATCAAAAAAAATTGATGTTAAATTTATTAGACAAGATCTAAAAGTATCCATCAGCGGGCTTGTATCCATTCTTTCTGAGGAAAAAGAAAACAAAGAATTATTATTTATTTAATTATATTCCTAATATTGTAGACAAAATTCTATCTGGAGATTTGTGCCACCTATTGTATATATAAAACTTTATTTATGTTAGGTTTAATAAATGTATGATTATACTTTGAACTTGAAATTACACCCCACTTATAAAATTTTAATATATATTATCTTCTCAATGTTTTTCTTTATAGATTTTCCTGTTGCTAATGAGAAACATAATAATTTTGAATTTCAATCGCTTCGATTCAACAAAAGCTTTATGAGAATAGGTCCAGCTAAAAAATTTCCTATCAAATGGGTTTTTATTCGTAAAGGGCTACCCGTTAAAATTTTAGAAAAATTTGAAAATTGGAAAAAAATTGAAGCACCTGATGGAACCATAGGATGGATGAGAAAAGACCAGCTTAAAAATAAAAAAACTGTAATTTTTATATCAAATGGTAAAATATATTCATATCCTCGACTTAACTCTAACATCTTAGCCAATGTAGAAATATCCAGTATATTGAAACTAGAAAATTGTAAAAAAATATGGTGTAAAGTTCATTCACATAAGCATAATTTAACAGGGTACACTCTAAAGGAAAAAATATGGGGAGCTACAATTAACTAAAATCCATACTCAAAGCTTTTATGTTATTTTTATATCTTTTTTAAAAGATGAAGAAAATTTTGATATAAAATAATCAATTTTAGATACAAAAAAGATTTCTTTAGGAAAATTTAATTAAAATCTTTAACTAAAGATTCTTTATTTTATTTTCTTTAATATCCCATCTAAGTCTCTTCTTAATCTAGATACGTCAAATTTTATATTTTTTAAATTTTACTTTAAGTCAAAACGGTCTAGATTCATTACTTTTGTCCACGCAGATATAAAATCAGCAAGAAACTTAGGTTTAGAATCTTCACAAGCATAAATTTCTGCTATTGCTCTTAGTTGAGAATTTGATCCAAATATAAGATCAACACGAGTACCAGTCCACTGAACTTTGTTTGTTTTACGATCCCGCCCCTCGAATAAAT
>PTKJ01000006.1 GCA_002937675.1 Alphaproteobacteria bacterium MarineAlpha9_Bin1
ATAATCATAGCAAATAGGCGATATTCTCCAGTCACTATAACTGAAATCACCCTGATTATTTCCTATATATTTTTCTTCAAACCATTTCATTAGTCTCTTAGATAGAATATACCCATCATATTTGTTTTTTGAAGGGTAATTGCTACCCATATGTGTGGCAGGATATATAAGAGTTTGATAAGTAATTAATGGGCCTGAATTTATTTTTGAGTTTATGCAACATACTGCCGCTAAATTTCCTCCAGCACTATCTCCGCAAACAGCAATTTTTGAGCTATCTATTGGAAGATTTATTTTATTATTAGCTATCCAATTGATTGAAGAAGTCGCGTCGTTAACAGCAGCTGGAAAAGAGTTTTCAGGACCCATTCTATAGTTTACGGATATAACGTCAAAATCACCAAGATTTGCAAGCTGTCTACATACTACATCATGTGTATCTAAGTCTCCAATAACCCAGCCTCCTCCATGAAAAAAAACTGTCACAGGTAAAATATTTTTTTTACTATGTTTTATACCTCTATAATATCTGATTGGAATTTTTATTTTTCTTAATTCAATGAAAAAATTTTTTACTTGGAAGACTTGCGGAGCAGGAGGGGATAAGCTTTCTGTCATAGCCAAATATGCATTACGTGCTTCCAGAGGGTTCATTTTGTATAGAGGAATTCTTTCTCCAGATTTTTCAGCTTTTCTTATATCATTTATAATAGATAATGCCTGAAAATGTAATTCCTTGTCTGTCATTTTAATTATTTCTTTCCAACTCGTTAATATTTATCTTTTTAATAATTTTTCCTGAAAAAATATCTATAACAATTATTTTTTTGCTAGTTTTGTCTATTATTTTTAATGTTATATATTTATTACTAGATGACATATCTAATATTTTTGCACCATGGGGTATATCTAATTTTGATTCTATTGGATAATAGTTCTCTACAGTCTTATCATCTTTACTTTTAAAGATAATAAGATAAATTAAAAATAAAGTACCAATTATTATTAGCAAACCCATGAATACGACTAAAAATTTCAGAATACGCATATTTTTTCCTACTATTATATTAGTAATTATAGAATAATGATATCAATATGAAAACTGAAGAGAAACCTTTAGAATTTATTATAACGCCCACCCTTTCTGGAAAAAGAATAGATAAATTATTAGCTGTTAGCAATCCAGAATTTAGTAGGTCTTACGTAAAAAAATTAATACTACAAGGCTCTCTTTATGTAGATTCTAAAAATATAAAAGACCCATCTTTTAAAGTTATTTATGACCAAAAAATAAAAATTAAACTTCCAGATATAAAGAAACTAAGGCTCGAGGCTCAAGCTATCCCATTGGATATATTGTATGAAGATGACTATTTAATAGTAATAAATAAAAAATCCGGCATGGTAGTTCATCCAGGGCCAGGCAATTACAAGAATACGCTAGTAAATGCCCTGTTACATCATTGTGGAGAAAATTTATCTGTTATAGGAGGATTTCAAAGACCAGGAATAATTCATAGACTAGATAAATTTACTTCTGGTTTAATGTTAGTAGCCAAAACCGATGAGGCTCACAGAGTTTTGTCTAAAGATATTAATTTAAAAAAAGTGGAACGCATTTATCAGGTTTTTGTATGGGGAGTGCCAAATGTAAAAATGGGAGAAATAATCTTAAATATTGGTAGAAATCCAAATAACAGATTAAAAATGTCTGTATTTAAAAAGGGTGGAAGATATGCAGTGACTAAGTATAAAATTTTAAAGTCATATAAGTTTGCTTCTAAAGTACAATGTACTTTGCTCACAGGAAGAACTCACCAAATTAGAGTGCACTTATCATTTATTGGATTTCCAATTATTGGAGATCATATATATTCTAAGAGTATGAATAAATCTAAGTTCATGCCAAACATTATGACGGATTTTAGTCGACAAGCCTTGCATTCTAGTAGTATAAGTTTCCAGCATCCTATAAATAAAAGATTTATGGTCTTTAAAAAAAATTTTCCTACTGATATGAAAAAACTAGAAAATGAGTTGATTAAGTTTAATACAGAAATAGATGATTTATAGTGGTGTTAATTATAAAATTTCAGGAGCATTCTAATGTCTGATGTAACATTGCCTTCAGTAACTATAGATGGTGGCCTACGTGTGTATATGTCTCAGATAAAAAAATTTCCTATTCTTAGACAGGATGAGGAATATATGTTGGCAAAACGTTGGAGGGAACATGAAGATATTGATGCTGCTCATTCTTTAGTTACTAGTCACTTAAGACTAGTAGCAAAAATAGCTATGACTTATAAAGGATATGGTCTTCCTGTTTCTGACTTAATTAGTGAAGGCAATATAGGACTTATGAAAGCAGTAAAAAGGTTTGATCCAGATAAAGGATTTAGGCTAGCTACCTATGCTATGTTATGGATCAAATCAGCAATTCAGGAATACATATTACACTCTTGGTCTTTAGTCAAAATAGGAACAACTTCAGCTCAAAAAAAATTGTTCTTTAATCTAAGAAAAATTAAAAATGAACTTAGGGTTTACGACGAAAACAAATTATCTCCTGAAATCATTAAAGAAATATCTGATAGGTTATCTGTTGAAGAAAAGGAAGTTGTAAATATGAATCAAAGGTTAGGAGGAAAAGATCATTCATTGAATGCCCCTAGGAGTATTGAATCTGATGCAGGGGATTGGCAAGAAAATCTTATGGACCAAAAAACTTTAGATCAAGAAGAATCTTTTTTGGAAAGAGATGAACTGAATAAAAGAAAATCTATGTTAGGTAGTGCTATTACCCATCTAAATGAGAGAGAAAAAAAGATTTTTATTAGTCGTAGACTCACTGATAGTCCTCTAACATTAGAACAATTGAGTGGAGAATTTAAAATTAGTAGGGAAAGAGTAAGACAAATAGAGGTCAAGGCTTTCGAAAAAGTACAGCAAATTGTTAAACAACTATCTGATATTAATAAAAATCCAGATATCTCGAGTAATAATTCTTTACCACCTGTAGAGATAGAGCTGAAAAAAATTAAATAATAATATAATTTTTTATTTTATGAATGGGTCTTTAATAAGAATAGTATCTTCTCTTTCTGGAGAGGTAGATAACAATGATATATCGATACCTATGATTTTTTCTATTTTCTTAATATATTTTAATGCATTTTTAGGTAGTTTGTTTAAACTTTCTACTCCTTTTGTGCAAGCATTCCAACCTTCTAAGGTTTCATAAATAGGTTGAACCTTATTCATTAAAACCGCGCTTGTAGGCAAAGTTTTAAATATCTTGTCTCCTAATTTATAGCTTACACAAATTTTTATTTCTTTAAAATTATCTAGTACATCTAGTTTGGTCAAAGCAATTCCATTTATAGAAGATAATTTTACAGCATATTTTAGAAGCACTGAATCAAGCCATCCACATCTTCTTTTTCTTCCTGTTACTACCCCAAATTCATTACCTTTTTTTCTAATCTTTTCTCCTATTTGATCATTTAGTTCTGTGGGAAAAGGACCATTACCTACTCTAGTTGTGTAAGCTTTTGTAATGCCTAGTATATAACCTATATTTGAGGGTCCAATTCCACTTCCTATAGCAGCCTGAGGTGCTATAGTATTAGAGGAAGTCACATAAGGATAAGTTCCATAATCAATGTCTAAAAGACTTCCTTGTGCTCCTTCAAATAAAATATTTTTACCTTTCTTATTTTCCCTATGAATGATTTCAACTGTATCATCCACAAAAGGCTCTATAATTGGAGCAACCTTATCTAATAATGAATTTATATCAGAGGTTTTTATCAGTTTTTTTCCTAGACCTTTTAAAGTTATATTATGGTGTAAAACTGCATTATTAAGAAAAATTTTTCTGTTTTCTATATCATATAAATCACAAACTCTTAAAGCTCTTCTTCCAATTTTATCTTCATAAGCAGGACCAATACCTCTCCCAGTGGTGCCTATTTTGTTTTTTCCTTTTTGTTTTTCTCTTTCTACATCTATTAATTGATGGTAAGGCAAAATAAGTGTAGCTGAATATGATATCTTTAGAAGCTCAGGAGTAATTTTCAATCCCTGGTTTTTAAGAATATCTATTTCATTTATTAGTGCTAATGGATCTACTACCACACCATTACCAATTATAGATAATTTTCCTCTGATTATTCCAGATGGAAGCAAACTGAGCTTATAAGTTTTTTTGTCGAGAACAATAGTGTGTCCAGCATTATGTCCTCCCTGAAATCGAACTACAATATCTGCTTTACTGGCTAGCCAATCTACTATTTTCCCTTTTCCTTCATCTCCCCATTGGCATCCTATAACTGTTACATTAGGCATGAGCAATTCCTCAATAAATTATTATAAAATATCTTTTTTAGTTAACTTAGACGCTCTTAAAAGGCCGTCGAATAATATAGATAATCCCATGCCAGTTTCTTGTTGACCATTTGTTTTAATAAAATATTGTCCACCAAATGCTAATTCTCTTTTTATTGAGGATGAAAAAATAGCGAATCCCACTCCAGAATAATATCCAAAACCTCTATTTTCAACAGGATCAATTGTAATTTGAATATCATTATTTATTTTTTTTATTCCTTCACAAATTTTAAATAATTTTTTAATCATTTTTTTGGCTTTTGGAGAAAAATCTATTTTAGAAAGAATTTTAAGAGCCTTTTCTTCTTCTCCTGCTGCTTCTGTTATGGTTGATAAAACTTTTCCACATCTTGGAATACTTCTAAGTTTTTTATAGTCTTTTATTTTGAGGTAAGATTTCGCATAATTCTCGGTTTTTTCATCTAATTTTGAATCTTTTAATATGATATTTGATAAGCTAGGGGTCGTTAAATCTAAACTTAAATTTTCAACATTAGCTTTTTGCAAGGTCTGTATCCCAATATTTATTACCTCTATGGCTGCCTCTTCGTGCTTTGCTCCATATAGTTCGATTCCAGCTTGACGAAACTGTCTTTCAGGATGAAGTTGGCTTCCTTTGCTTCTAAGTACATCTCCTGTATATGATAATCTTAAAGGCCTGGAAAATTTTTTGAGTTTTGTAGATGCAATTCTAGCTATCTGAGGAGTCATGTCGTTTCTTATATATAGCATTTTATTTGATATTGGATCAGTAAACCTAAAAATATTGTTTAAATTTACTTTGGCAATAGCAAATGCAAAATTTTCTTCAAATTCTATTAGAGGTGGAGTAGTTATTTTGTAGCCATTTTCCATAAAGTTAGACATAAGAATTTGTGTTAGATAAAATTCCTTATAAGCTCTTTCATGTATCAAATCTATTATGCCCGAAGGCATTAGAGAATTTGTTTTATCTTTTTCTGACATATTGATATCTTTACTCTTACCAGAAGCACTAGATTATATTGGGTTCAAAATTAAGAAACTTTACACTTTTCACTTGTGGAATGTTCATCAATAATTTTATCGTATCTTGAGAGACTGCCTCATCAATCTCTATTAACGCTATTGCATCACCACCTATTTTAGTTCTTCCTAAGTGGAATGTTGCAATGTTGATATTAGCATTGGCTAATCGAGAACCTAATTCTC
Organism: Alphaproteobacteria bacterium MarineAlpha9_Bin1; assembly: GCA_002937675.1. Classification (GTDB taxonomy): domain Bacteria; phylum Pseudomonadota; class Alphaproteobacteria; order TMED109; family TMED109; genus MarineAlpha9-Bin2. The sequence goes on from PTKJ01000006.1 coordinate 5,584, forward strand.
CTATAAATCCAGGTTTATCTTCATTAGTGATAAAAAGCATGTTTTTTCCTAGCTCTGCTTCAATTCTAGTTCCCATAACTCTTACAATTCTAGGTTTTTCCCCGTATAATGTACCTGCTACTTCCCTTTTTCTTCTTTCGGTTTCTACTAGAAGACTTATTTCCGTAAGATAATCTTGCGAATGTTCTCGAATAGACGTAGTTAATTCCATATTTCTACTTTTTGCTATTATGGGTGCATTAACCATATTAACAGCTTCCATGCTGGGAGCAAGTAGTCCTGCAACTAAAACGCTAGTCAAAGGTTTGGTATTCAAAAGAGCTACTTGACCAATAAATTCAATTTTTATTTTTTTAATACTAGTTTCTGTTATCTGACCTGCTAGCCCACCTATTTGTTCTGCTAATTTCATATAAGGTTTAAGTTTTGGTGCTTCTTCGGCTGTAACAGAAGGAATATTCAGTGCATTACTTACTGCTCCAGTGGTAAGATAGTTGGACATCTGTTCAGAAACTTGTATTGATACATTTTCTTGTGCTTCTTCGGTAGAGGCTCCTAAATGTGGAGTAACAACTACCTCTTTTAATCCAAATAAAGGATTATCTTTTGCAGGTTCTTTGCTAAATACATCAAAAGCAGCTCCGCCTATATGCCCTTTTTTAATGGAATTAGCTAAATCTTTTTCATTAACTAATCCGCCCCGGGCACAATTAATAATTTTAGAGCCTTTTTTCATCTTTTTTAGAGTTGTACTGTTAATCATATTTTTCGTTTTTTTGGTAAGAGGAACATGCAAAGTCAAAAAATCTGAAATTTTTAAAACTTTATCTAATTCCATTTTTTCTACACCAATTTCTTTAGCTCTTTCATCAGTTAAAAAGGGGTCATAGACTTTAACTTGCATTTTAAGACCCTGAGCCCTATCTGCTACTATAGAGCCAATGTTCCCACATCCTATCATCCCTAGTATTTTCGAATAAAGCTCTGTTCCTGTATATTTAGATTTCTCCCATTTGCCTAGATGAGTAGAGAAGTTAGCATTCGGAATGTTTCTGGCTAATGCCATCATTAGGGCTATTGTATGTTCTGCTGTAGTAATTGAATTTCCAAGAGGAGTATTCATTATGACAATGCCTTTCTTTGTAGCTGCATCTAAATCAATATTATCAACTCCTATACCTGCTCTTCCTATGATTTTTAAATTATCTGCTTTTTCTAACAGCTCACGGGTTACTTTGGTGTTTGATCTAATAGCCAATCCATCAAAATCACTAATTAGATTCTTTAGGTCTTCTTCTGATAGGTCAGTATTAACTTCAACTTCTATTCCATATTTCTCAAAAACTTTAACTGACTCTGCACTTAATTTATCAGAAATTAAAACTTTAGGCATATTTTGCTCCTAAATTATTGACTAATGTTAATTATATTTTATTTTTACTTTTTGCCAAATCCAATCTAACCAAGGAAGAAGTAATTCAATATTTTTTTTCTCTATTGTCCCGCCTCCCCAAATTCTTATGCCAGAAGGTGCCGAAGGGTAAGAATTGATATCATAAGCCACTTTGTATTTGGCTAACATTTCAGATACAAACTGAATGATATTACTTTTATCCTCATTGCTAAGTGAAATGAACCAAGGATCAACAATTTTTAAACAAATAGAGGTAGAAGAGCGAGTTTCTTTCTTTTCTGCAACAAAATCTATCCATTTTGTATTTGCAACCCACTTCTCAATAGTTTTGAGGTTATTTGCGCTTCTGTTTATCATTTCTTTCAGGCCGCCTATTTTCTTGACCCAATTTAGAGCATCTATAGCGTCCTCAATGCAAATCAGGGAAGGAGTGTTGATGGTATTACCTTGAAAAATTTTTGTTTGGAATTTTCCTTCCTTAGTAATTCTAAATAATTTAGGTATTGGCCAAGGGGGATTATATTCTTCTAATCTATCTACAGCACGTTTTGATAATATTATAACTCCATGCTGAGCTTCTCCTCCTAAGACTTTTTGCCAAGAAAAAGTAGTAACATCTAGATTATTCCATGGTAAATCCATTGCAAAAACAGCAGATGTCGCATCACATAATGTTAAGCCTTTTCTATTTTCTTTTATCCATTCTCCGTTTGGAATTTTAACTCCAGAAGTAGTCCCATTCCAAGTAAAAACCACATCATTATCAAAACAAATATTTTTTAAATTTGGGAGCAATCCATAGTCTGACTGAACTAATTTAGTATTTTTTATTTTAAGTTGTTCAACAACATCTGTAATCCAATCATTGCCAAAGGCTTCCCAGGCTAAAATTTCTACAGGTTTGTGTCCTAGAAGGTTCCACATGGCCATTTCAAAAGCACCTGTATCTGAACCTCCTACTAATGCAACCTCATAATTTTTAGGCAAATCAAGAATAGTTTTTATATCAGCAATTACTTTATTAATTTTTTCTAAACTTTCTTTTGATCTATGTGAACGTCCTACAAGAGCATTTTTTAGGACAGAAACATTCCAGCCTGGTCGCTTAGCGCAGGGACCTGAGGAAAAGTTAGGATTCATAGGAACTTCTAAAGAAGACATATGTAAATTTCCATTCTATACTTTTAAAAATAGTGCCATTTATATCTGCAATCTATTGTTGAATAAAAACTTGTCAATCATATATTTTATTAATATTTAATCCTACTAGATGATTAAGAGGTCCTTTCCCTCTACCAATTTCAGGTGCATATTTTATTGCTTGATAAACATATGTATGGGCTCTCTCTATAGAATCAGATAAAGATAATTTTTGAGCTAAGCCTGAGGCTATAGAACTAGACAAGGTGCATCCAGTCCCATGGGTATGATTAGTATGTATGCGAGTGTTCTCGAAATATTGAATTTTATCTTTAGTAACTAAAATATCTACTAGTTTGTTTCCATCTAAATGCCCCCCCTTCATAAGAACATTTTTGATGCCCATATTGATAATTTTTTTTCCGGCAGTTAGTAAATCACTGGTAGAATTAATTTTAATTTTAGATATTTTTTCAGCTTCAGGGATATTTGGAGTTAATAATTTTGAGATTGGGAAAAGATCACTAATTAATCGTTTTTCAGCATCTTCCTGAAGTAATTTTCTTCCTCCTTTCGCGACCATCACTGGGTCTAAGACAATAGGGGTATTGACAGATATAGTTTTTAACTCATTTGTTACACAGGAAATAATTTCTTTATTTGATAGCATACCAATTTTTATTGCATCCGTACCTATATCAGAGAGTACTGCTCTTATTTGATTCTTAATAATATTTATAGGTAATTCAAGTATTTCTTGGACGCCCAAAGTATTTTGAGCAGTGATCGCTGTAATTGCAGTAGATGCGTAAGCGCCCATAGCTGTAATAGTTTTAATATCTGCCTGAATACCTGCTCCGCCAGCAGAATCTGAGCCAGCAATACTTAATACTTTTCCTTTAATTTTTTTCATACTTTTTAATTAATGCAGAAATTTTAGTTTTCAAATTTTTTATCGTTTTATCTAACAAATCTATTTTTTCACATTCTGCCATTATTCTTATTTTTTTTTCTGTACCAGAGGGTCTTAAAAAAATTCTTCCTGACTTTCCAAGTTTATGTTCTGCTTTCATAATTTCTTCTTTGATTTTTCTATCTTCATGTAAGGTTTCGATTTTTAGAATGCTATAGCTAATACTTTCTATCACTTGAGGAAGAAGTTTAATTTTTTTTCCTAAAAAAGAGGCAGGTACGTTTTGTTCTTTCATGCAGGCAATGATTTGTAAAGCAGCAACTAATCCATCACCTGTGCTATTATAATCTCCAAGAATTATATGCCCTGACTGTTCTCCTCCTAAATTGCTGTTATGTTTTTTCATTTTTTTTATAACATATCTATCTCCAACTGCAGTCCTTATTAATTTTAAATCCAATGAATTAAGGTAATTTTCTAGTCCCTTATTTGTCATTTGGGTTCCAACTATAATATTATTTTTAAGTAATTTTTTATCTAGATATCTTTTTGTTATTATTCCTAATAACAGGTCTCCATTTATAAAGTTGCCTTTTTCGTCTGAAATTATGCATCGATCTGCATCTCCATCTAATGCAATTCCTATATCAGCATTATTTTTTTTAACTTCCTCAGCCATCAGTTTCGGGTAAGTTGATCCACATTTATCATTAATGTTAGTACCGTTTGGAGAACATCCTATAGTAATTACCTCCGCTCCTAATTCCCACAAAGCTCTAGGGGCTACTTGATAGGCTGCCCCATTAGCACAATCTAATACAATCTTAATGTTTTTAAGAGATAGGGACACAGGAAAAGTAGATTTGACAAACTCTAAATAACGTCCAGCAGCATCATCAATCCTTGTTGCCCTTCCTAGATTTTTTGATTCAACTAATTTTAAATTATTTATTCTATCTATTATATGCTCAATTTCAATCTCGTTTTCATCACTTAATTTATTACCATCAGGTCCAAAAAGCTTTATTCCATTATCTTCGTATAAGTTATGAGATGCTGAAATCATAACTCCCACATCACAACGCATGGATTTAGTTAACATTGATATCGCTGGTGTAGGCAATGGGCCAACTAAATATACATTCATTCCCATAGAAATAAAACCAGCGGTAAGGGAAGGTTCTATCATATATCCCGAGAGTCTGGTGTCTTTCCCTATTACTACATAATGCCTTCGTTTTCCTCTTGTAAAATATTTGCCCGCAGCCATTCCTACTTTTAGAGCAGTTTCTCCGGTCATAGGATAAGTGTTTGCCTTTCCCCTTATACCATCTGTTCCAAAATACTTACGATTATTGTTAATGGGAGACGTTGATGAAGTCATTACCTTTTTACCTTACTATATTTGGGCTAAATTATTAAGAATGAACTTTTCTACTATTATGCTCAATTATACAATTTTTTCCAAATATTTAGTGCTTGAACAGTTTCTTTTACATCATGTACTCTCAAAAATTGTACTCCCTGCATTATTGCTAATAATGCAAAAATAAGAGATCCTGGAAGTCTATCATTTGGGTCAGAAGTATTTGTAATATTTCCTATAAGAGATTTTCTTGATGCTCCCACGACAATATTACACGGTAGATTGTGTAATATAGATAATTCCTTAAAAATTTTTATATTATGTTCGTCTGTTTTCCCAAATCCAATACCTGGATCCAAAATAATCTTATCATTAGTAATCCCTGCATTATTTGCAAATTTTTTTCTATTTTCTAGAAATTTTAGTATTTCTATAGTTACATTTTTGTATTCAGGTTCATTTTGCATGTTTGCAGGATTTCCTTTCATATGCATCAAAATTACACCTACTTTGTTCTCGTATATAATTTTAGCAGAACCTTCGTCGGATAGTGCGCTAATATCGTTAATAATTTTTACACCCGCGTCTATTGCCTTAATCATAGTAGAGGTATTTCTTGTATCACAGGAAAGTAGTATGTTTTGCTTAGCTACTTCCTTTATTACAGGTATTATTCTCTTTTGTTCTTCTTCTTCATCTACTTTAGAAGCTCCAGGTCTTGTTGATTCTCCTCCTATATCTATGATACTTGCCCCTTCTTCTGACAATTTAATACATTTTTCTATAGCTTCTTTTAATGATATTGATTGTCCTTTAGTAGAGAAACTATCTGGAGTAACATTAACTACTCCTATTATATGCGAAACTTTGTTGTTTAATCCCATAAAGCTGCTTCTATTTTTCCTTAAATTATTAACCAAAGCTTTAAAAGAATTTTTGTTAATAAAATTTGATTTTTTTACTTCATATTCATCTATAGGAATTGAAAAGGTGTTTTTACGTTCTGATGGGTCATGAGAAATTAATTTGCAACTAGAAAAACCAATACTTCCTCCTGCTAGAGGCAAAGCATTTTTATTTTTTATATTATTTTTTGCCTCAGTTCCATAACTAAAATTTAATGGTAATAAAAAATATTTATCCACGATTTGTTAATACAGTTTCTACACTTCACTTGGTCTAGGGTTTATATTTTTGGTTTTATCTGTAGCTCTTTTTTTGTTTTCAGAATTTGGCACAGAGCCCTTATGCTTTGTTTCTTTATTTTTTAAATCCGTATTTGAATCGGAAAACTCTGATTCATTTTTTTTCAATTTATTTCCTGCAAGTACGTTCTCTACATCGTCAGCGGTTAAAGTTTCATATTCCAAAAGACCTTTTGCAATTTTATGCAAGTCTCCTATATTTTTAGTTAAAATATTAGTTGCCTTTTTTTCACCTTCTTCAACTATCTTTCTAATTTCTTCATCTATAATTCGTGCAGTCTCATCAGAAATATTTCTCTGTTGTGCTACTGAATGTCCTAAAAATATTTCTTCCTGATTAGATTTGTATCTAAGTGGTCCTAGCTTATCTGAAAAACCAAACTCCATAACCATTTTTCGTGCAAGATTTGTTGCCTGTTGAATATCATTACCAGCACCCGTTGAAATATGTTTCTTACCATATATAAGCTCTTCTGCGACTCTGCCTCCAAACATAGAAGCCATCAAGGCTTCTAATTCAGTTCTAGTTTGTGACAGTTTGTCACGTTCAGGTAACCACATAGTTAGTCCGAGTGCTCTGCCTCTGGGAATAATAGTAACTTTATGAAGGGGTTCATGTCCTTCCACATTTATCATAACCAAGGCATGTCCAGCTTCATGATAAGCTGTTTTTCTTTTTTCTTCTTCAGTCATAACCATTGATCTTCTTTCAGCACCCATCATTACTTTATCTTTAGCTTGCTCTAGCTCTATCATTCCAACACTTATTCTCCCTTTCCTTGCAGCTAAAAGTGCAGCTTCATTAACAAGATTAGCTAAGTCAGCCCCAGAAAAACCAGGTGTTCCTCTAGCTATCAGTCTTGGATTTACGTTTTTTGCTAAAGCTATATTTTTCATGTGGACTTTCAAAATCTTTTCCCTACCTAAAATATCTGGACTGGGAACAACAACTTGTCTATCAAATCTACCGGGTCTAAGTAGTGCAGGATCAAGAACATCTGGTCTATTAGTTGCAGCAATTAAAATAACGCCTTCGTTGGTTGCAAACCCATCCATCTCGACCAATAATTGGTTTAAAGTTTGTTCCCTTTCATCATTTCCTCCTCCTAAACCCGCTCCTCTATGCCTACCTACGGCATCAATCTCATCTATAAAAATAATACAGGGGGCATTCTTTTTACCTTGTTCAAACATATCTCTTACTCTGCTAGCTCCTACTCCAACAAACATTTCTACGAAATCAGAGCCAGAAATAGTGAAGAAAGGAACATTTGCTTCTCCCGCTACTGCGCGTGCTAGAAGTGTTTTCCCTGTTCCTGGAGCTCCCACAAGAAGAACTCCTTTAGGAATTTTTCCACCTAATTTTTGAAATTTTTGAGGGTTTCTTAAAAATTCAATTATCTCTTCTAACTCATCTTTGGCTTCATCTATTCCTGCTACATCTTCAAATGTTATTTTACCTTGCTTTTCTGTAAGCAGTTTAGCTTTGGATTTTCCAAAACCCATCGCTCCTCCTTTTCCTCCTTGCATTTGTCTCATAAAGAAAATCCATACTCCTATAAATAGAAGCATTGGAAGCCAATTTAACAACATTCCTATTATTGGCATAACAGGACTTTCTAGAGGAGCCGCAGAAATTTTAATTCCTTTAGTAGTAAGTTTTTCTATTAAAGCAGGGTCATCAGGGGAATAAGTACTGAAATATTCACCAGTTTGAAGATGACCTGATATATTACGTCCTTGAATGGATACATCTTCGACATTATTTGCATCTACTTGAAGCAAAAACTCTGAATAAGCTAAATCCAAATTTCTATTATCATCATGTTTTTTCTGAAACAAATTAAAAATGGCAACTAAAAAAATTACTATGACAACCCATATAGCAATATTTTTTCCAAAATTACTCAAATTGTAGCTCCTATATATAATTAAGTATTAAATATTTTATGTTTCTATTAAGTGTAACCATTTATCATATAAATACTTAACTTTAATGTTTTTTTCCCAATATTTACTCTTACTATAACTTAAATGGGGAATACAAACTATTTCGTCAAGAGATCTTATTGTCGGAAGAGTTTTTACAGCATAATAATGTATATCTGATTTTTTTACTTTTTTCAATTTTCTCATTTCGACATAGTCTTTTTCGCCAAGTGGGCCAATAGATAGATCGGGACTTTTAAATTTGACTTCAACCATAAACCTTTTATCCCATAAAGTTACTTTATTTAAAAGAGGAGTATGTTTTATAAGCGGCTCTGGCTGTCTTAAAACTGTAATTACTTTGTTATCTATATCAAAAAAGACTTTACCAGCAGTAGCATTACTAAATTTTTTTGAACAAATGTTTTTTATAATTCTTTTGATTGTTTTTGTTTTAGGTGGATAAGTTTTTCCTCCTATACTAAAAAATATTTTTTTAAGAAAGCGTTCCTGAATAATATATGGACAACGAATAAATTTTTCTCTTGAAAACTGACATATTCCGTTTTTATTATATACGAACGAATCTTGAATAAAATTTTCTACATATGAGTTAAAAGATTTTTTTAATTTTTTATATACGATTATAGTTTTATAAAAATCATCGTTAATTTGACTATCGTTAATGGACCTTATTTGTGTCCTCCGATAAGCAAAGTTTTTATTAGAAGGATCGTTTATCCATTTTATTTTTTGTTCTGTACAAAACTCAATGAGGCATTTTTTATTTATATCTAGAAGAGGACGTATAATTTTAATTGGCCCTGCTTCTGTTAATAGATAATTTTCAGAAGACATGCAGGACAATCCATCTAATCCACTATTACTAGTAAGTCTCATAATAAAAGTTTCAATTTGATCGTCTTTGTGATGACCTAATAGAATATATTTAGCATTATTTTTTATACAAGCTTCTGCTAAAAGTTTGTATCTTGCTGTTCTTGCTTTTTCTTGAATTCCTGACTGTGGCTTTATTCCTTTCCACACAAGAGTTTTATGGGTAATATCATTTTTTTTCATAATATTCTTTACTAAATTTACTTCAAACTTAGATTCTAGACGAAGCCCATGATCAACGGTGAAAGTTATTAATTTAATCTGGTATTTTTTTGTCCAATTACGAGCTAGCATAGCCAGGGCCATACTATCAGCTCCTCCCGAAACGCCAACGGCAATTTTTTCTCCTCTTTTTGTAAGAAGATTGTTTTTTCCCATAAAGTTATGAAATTTAATATCGAGATAAGTTTTTTTATTCAACACTTATAGAGCATTCTAATTTTTCACTAAAATTCTTGGCTCTTTTAGTTATTCTTGTAGGCAATTCAGCAAATTCCTGACTGAGCTTTGTAAAAGTAGCACATGCCTTGGCCTTTTTTTTAAGAGAATACAAAGAAATACCTAATTTTAGTAATTGATCTGGAGCCTTGGCCCCTTTAGGAAAATTTTTATATCCATTAGCAAAATTATATGCTGCTAATTGATAGTTTTGTCTTACATAAAAAGTTTCTCCTAACCAATAATATGCATTACTACTGAGAGGGTTTTTGGGAAATTTTTTAATAAAAGACTTAAATGCTGTTTCCGCCGCCGCGTACTCTCCTTTAGAAAGAAGAGAGTAAGCTCTTTGGTATACCTCTTGGGGTTTTGCGATGTTAAGATTAATCTCATGCCCAATACTTTGTTCTTGTTCAGGCATATTTTTTTTAATAATCTGATCTACTCCCTGAGGATCAATTTTAGCCAGAACTTCAACAGTAGAATTATTGGGATTTTTACTTAATTTTTTACTCTCTTTTGACTCTTCAGCAAAATCAATATTTGAATTTTTTTGGGTTATTTTGTTTTCCTCATTTAATGAGATAGTATAATTGTTTTTTAAACTTTCTGTAATTTTACTCAGCAATAACATTTTTTTATTTATTTCTGATTTCAATTCTTCAGTTTGTTTTGTTAATAAATTTATTTTAAATGCTAATTCCTCAATTAAACCATTTGTTCTCCTTAATTGATCTTCAAGTTCTATAATTCTAATTTCATGCTCAGCAATATCTTTTGGAATTGGAATAGTTTGTTCTGTAGTTATATTTGAAGAAGGCTCAATACTTATATTTTTAGTGTTCATTTTTCGTTGAACGTCTCTCATATCCTTTTCTAAACTATTCAATTTATCTATTATAGGAACTAATTCATCTTGAGCTTGAACAAATTTTATAAAACTTAAATTTAAAGTGATTAAAATTACTAAGAAGATACTCCCAACTCTAAATGTATTTCTATCCATATTTAAATGTATCAATTGTTTATTAAAGTAATAGCTGTTCTGTTTTGGCTCCATGCCCAATCATTATATCCTGCAACAGATGGCTTTTCTTTTCCATATGATATTATTGATATCCTATCTGCATCTATGCCCAATGATACCAGATAATTTTTAACTGAACTTGCTCTTCTTTCGCCTAGCGCAAGGTTATATTCTCTTGTTCCTCTTTCATCACAATGTCCTGTGACAGTAACCAAAATATCCGTATTTTTGTTTAAAAATTGTGCTTGTTTTAATAAGGTTTCCTGTCCTTCGTCCATAATTACAGATTGATCGTAATCAAAGAAAACTCTATCTCCAACTTCTATTAATTCATTTGTTAAACGTTGAGTTATAGTTTCGACATCATCCATTTCAATCTTCTGAGCAATATTTTCTTCAACTTCTATTTCTGTTGAGGATGATCCTTCTTCACCTTGACTAAGAGCTCTTCCTTCAGCATTTAAAACTAAATCTTCCATATGTTCTTTTGCACACCCTTGCATATAAGCAAATATACTCAGTGCCATAAAAGCTTTTAAATATGTTGGCATATCTATCTCCTTTGAAAATCAATAACATTGTAAATAATTATCTAATATATTATATAGAATATTCTGAACATACTTATGTTACACCAAAGTCAGTAATTATAAAAATATTTTAATTATTTCTAACATTGTATTTAGGACTCCAAGCTGGGTCAGATGCATCTTCGGGAGTAATAATTTCTCTTTCCCTGTTGCCTGTTATATCAATTACATAAATACGTGTTTTAAATGTTTCATCATCTTTTGGAGTTTGTCTGAAGAAACTCAGTACTCTTCCACCAGGTGCCCAAGTTGGGCCTTCCGCTAAATATCCCTCTGCTATTAGTCTTTCAGCTGTTCCATCTGGTCGCATTAATCCTATATAAAACCTTCCTCTGGTAAACTTGGTAAAAGCTATATAATCTCCTCTGGGAGACCATACTGGAGTTGCGTAACTCCCTCTCCCGAAGCTTATTCTTTTGATGTCTTTCCCTCTATTACTCATAATATATAGATGTCGTCCTCCGGACCTATCAGAATTAAAAACAATCTTTTTTCCATTAGGAGAAAATGATGGAGAAGTGTCTATAGATCTCCCTCTAGTCAGTTGTTTAAGATTCCTAGTTTTTAAGTCCATCAAGTGTATATTTGTTGATCCATTTTGTGCTAGCGACATAACTAATTTTTTTCCATCAGGAGAAAATCTAGGAGCAAAAGACATTCCTTCAAATTCTCCTAAAATATCTATTTTTCCTGTTGATAATTCATATATGTACACACTAGGCTTTAATCCACTTTTTAAATTTCTATAGGCAAAAAAAGTAATAAGTTGTTGATTAGGAGAAAACCTTGGAGTTAATACAAGAGACTTTCCGTCTGTTAAAAATTTGTGATTGGCCCCATCTTGATCCATTATGGCTAAACGTTTAACTTTATTTTTTTGATCTCCGGTCTCTGAAACGTAAACTATTCTTGTATCAAAATATCCGGTTTCTCCTGTGAGTCTTTCATAAACTTTATCAGAGATAATATGAGCAATTCTCCGCCAAGACCTTGCTTTAATTGATAATGTGATGCCTAACATTCTTCTCTCTCCATAAACATCCCACATTTGTACGCTAACGCTAATTTTGTCTTGGGGCTTTTTGCTAATAATTCCAAATATCAGGGTTTGAGCATCAATTATTCTCCAATCTCTAAATTTAGGTCTGTTTACTAGTGCTTCTGGCTTTTGCATATATGCTTGTCTATCTAATAGCTTAAAAAAACCGGAGTTAACTAGATTATTTGCAATAAGATCGGGAATTTCCTTGGTCAATGTTTTAATGTTTTCATTTATTTCACCTTTCGTGGAAAAAAATGATATAGCGATTGGCATAGGCTGAATTTTGCCTCCAGTTATGTCTATTTGTAGAGGAGTCCCATCTTCTTGTGATTTAACCTGAAAAGCGCTTAATATTATAATTAAGAATAATGATAAAGAGTAAAAGAAACTTAAATTAGAATATCTTATATTTTTCATAATATTATGCATTTATTTCTCCATAAAACATAATTCTCAGGGATTTACAGGTATAAAGTTTAATTCTACAATTTTCCAACTAGAATATTTATCTGGGGGTAGGCCGTCAAATTTTTTTAATCTATTAAGTGCTCGTTCAGCTGCTTCCTGATATACTATATATGTAGGGTCGCTAGATCTATTTAACACTCTAATGTTTATTATAGTCCCATCTATTCTTAGGCGGATTCTTACGGGTACAGCCATATCATCAGAATTTTTTAAACCTGGCGGTCTTGTCCAATTTTGATTTATTTGCCTAGCTATTTTCATAGCTATGAGATGGGGTGATATGGAAGCTTTACTATTTTTTGAAGTCACATTTTCAGCATTAACTTTCTTTAATTCTTTAATTGTTTCGCTATTCAAATCTGGCTCATCTTCTGCAAGATTTTTTAGCATATCGTCAAAAACATCTTTTTTAAATATAGGTTTAGTTGGAGGTAAATCAGGAACGATTTTACTTGGATCACTTACATCATTATTAGTTTGTTTGATAACAGGTTTATCTATTGGTAAAGGAACGGGCTTATCAATAGCTAAGGTTTTAGGCTTATCAACTGGTAAAGAAGGAATTATTTTTTTTTTTAAGGGTTTAATCTCTGGTCTATTAGGCTTTATTATTTCTTTTTTAACTGGCTCCTCTAATTTTGCAGTAACAATCTCTACGGAAACATAGTTTAAAGCATTTGATTTGAAAGAGGGAAGGTTATAGAAAATCATAATAAAAATAAATAGATGGAAAAAAATAGATGTATATGCAGCATTTCTCAATTTTTTATATTTTCAATTTTTTGTTTTGTAATTAAGGCAACTTTTTTAAACCCTGCATTGGTAATTACAGTCATAACTTCTATAATATTTCCATATTCTATATTTTCATCTGCCCTTATAAAAATTCTGTTTCCGGGGTTTACAGATGTTATAGCTTTAAGTTTTGCAGCTAGTGTTTTAACCTCTATTAAACTCTCCCCTAAAAATACTTTGCCCTCTTTATTTATAGTTATTGTTATAGGTTCATCTTGTCCAGGCAATGCGTCAGAGTTAGCTTTTGGAAGATCTACTGATACACCTGTAGTTAACAAGGGAGCTGTTATCATAAATATAATTAGTAAAACAAGCATAACATCAACAAATGGTGTTACATTTATTTCTGACATAGGTTTATAGCTAGAAAAGTCCTTATATGCATTTTGGTTTTTATTTACATTCATTGTTCATCATCTTGTTCAGATAAATGCCGAGAAAGTAGTGCTTCAAATTCCCCAGCAAAATTTAGTAACTTAGTAGCATAACTATTAAGACTATTAGAAAATCTATTGTATGCAATAACTGCTGGAATTGCTGCAAGCAAACCTAGTGCAGTGGCTAATAATGCTTCTGCTATGCCGGGTGCAACTACAGCTAAAGAGGTGTCTTTGCTTAAAGCTATAGATTGAAAACTATTCATTATACCCCATACAGTTCCAAATAGACCTATAAAAGGAGCTGTGGAACCTACAGTTGCTAAAAAACCAATGTTTTTCTCTATGTTTTCTAGTTCTCTTATTACCGCAACATGCATGACTTGATGAATCCGCTCTTGCAGCCCTGTCTGAATTTTTTCATTAGAAAGTGAATTTTTATCGTTTACCCTCGTCCACTCATACATCCCTGCAACAAAGACTGAAGCTAGAGGATGTTCAGGGCTGTTAGCTTGTTTATCATATAAATCTTCCAATGAGTCTCCAGACCAAAATGCTGCTTCAAAAACACTAGCTTGTTTTTTTAGCTTTATAAATTTTCTAGATTTATCAATTATTATTGCCCATGACCAGATACTTGCTATTAATAATATTAGCATTACAATTTTTACGACAAAATCTGCTTGAATCACTAGTCCCCAAAAAGAAACATCAAGAGCAGTATTATTAAATATATCAGTTTCCAAATTCAATTTCCTTTTGGTGGATGTTATCATTAAGCGTATTTAAAATCCTTGTAGGAAGCCTAGTGGGTTGTCCATTAAAATTTACACTCCCTAATACGATATCTATTTTAACTAGAATATTAGTTTTAAGGCTAATAATTTGTTTCATGACTATTTTTGCTGCTGAAACAGAAGTAATATAGCTTTTAACTGTTAGTAATTGCTCTAAAGTAGCAAAGCTTTTATACTCAATAAGCATTTTTTGAACTACAAATTGAATTCCATGGATATTTCTTAATTTAGTGTGTTCTAATTTCATTTTACGTAGCATATCTGAGCGAGCTCTCTCAGCAAATTTTAAGTAACTAGTATGATATACTATTCCTCCAGCATCTGTATCTTCTAAATACACCCTAGCATATTTTTTAAAGTAATATATGGAGATTTTATTAATTTTATTTTTATTCATTGTTAAATAATTTGTCGTTATTTTTGAGATCTAGATTCTTTAGTGCCGTCTCTGTGGCTGATCTTCCTCTAGTAGTTTTTTGAATAAAACCTTTTTGAATTAAGTATGGTTCAATTACATCTTCCACGACATCTTTCTGTTCCCCTAATTGCGCAGCAAGGGTATCCAATCCCACAGGTCCTCCACTATGATCATGAATTAAATGTCTAAGATAATTTTGGTCCATTTGATCCAATCCATTTGTATCTATTCCTAATTGAAATAATGCTTTATTTGCAATTTCTTTGTTTACTGTAGTAGTTGCATCATAATTGTTTGTCACTATATCTCTTAGTCTTCTAACTAGACGGTTAGCTACTCTTGGGGTTCCTCTAGCTCTACAAGCTATTTCTAATGCCCCTGTATCATCTATTTTTAAATTTAAAAGTTTTGTTGCGCGAAGTACTATTTTTTTTAAATCATCAATGTTATAAAATTCAAGTCTTGTAGGGATACCAAATCTATCTCTTAAAGGATTAGATACTAATCCTGCTCTAGTTGTAGCTCCTATTAAAGTAAATGGTTGTAGATCAATTTTTACTGATCTAGCAGAGGGTCCTTCACCAATAATAATATCTAAGTGAAGATCTTCCATTGCAGGGTATAAAATTTCTTCTACTGAAGAGTTTAGTCTGTGTATTTCGTCAATAAAAAGAATGTCATGGAGTTCTAAGCTAGTAAGTAGGGCAGCTAAATCGCCAGTTTTTTGAATAGCTGGACCCGAAGTAGATCTAAATCCTACGCCCAACTCATTAGAAATAATTTTTGCTAGAGTAGTTTTCCCAAGTCCAGGCGGGCCGTATAATAAAACGTGGTCTAGAGGTTCTTTTCTTCTTTTAGCTGCACTAACAAAGATACCTATGTTGTCACAAATAGTTTTTTGTCCGATAAAATGTTCTAGTTTTTCCGGTCTAAAAGTAATATCACTTCGCTCTTTTTTATTAGCAGATATTAGGCTTTTTTCTCTGTCTGTTGTAGAGCTCATTGTTTTTTCTCAGATAAAATTTTAAGTGCTGATTGGAGAATGTCTTCAAGTTTTTTGTCTCCGTCTCCAACATCAATTTTAGCAATTGTGGAGTATGCTTCGCTTTGTCCATATCCTAGACCAATTAAACCACTTATAGCATCCTGCATTAAATTGTTGCTATTACCATCATCAATTATATTAGGAATATTAAAAGTTTTATCTTTTAACTCTGCACATATTCTTAAGGCACCTTTTTTTCCTATTCCAGCTATTCTAGTTAGAGCATCTGAGTCTTCTGATATTATGGCCATTTCAAGTTCCTCAACCGATAATACTGATAGTCCATTAATTGCAGTTTTAGCTCCTATACTTTGTACTTTAAGTAATAAATTAAACCAATATTTTTCTTTTTCATCTTTAAAACCATATAATGTAAATTGATCTTCTCTTACTATCGTCTCAATTAACAACTCATCAATTTGGCCTATTGGGGATAGTTTATTGATGACTTTACTGGGACAATGTACGAGATAACCAACTCCAGAAATGTCTATAATAGTATGATTTTCTCCAATAAAATCTATTATTCCTCTTAGTTTAGCTATCATGAATATTTTCCAATTCAAGGTTATGTATTTTTGATCTTGCAAACTGTGAGTGACAAATTGCTACTGCCAAAGCATCTGATTCATCTTCCGTTTTACATTCAACACCTGGTAATAAAAATTTGACCATGGAGTATACTTGATCTTTGTTAGCTCTACCAAAACCTGTTGTGGTTTTTTTTACAACTGTGGCTTCGTATTGAAAAACAGATACCTCTAATGAAGCACAAGTATTGATTGCAACTCCTCTTGCCATTCCTAATTTTAGAGTTGATTGACTATTCTTTCCTACGAATATATCTTCTATAGCTGCAGCCTCAGGATTATATTTCTCTATAATTTCAGAAATCCCATTAGAAATTGCTAATAATCTTAGGGCAAGGCTGGTGTTAGTCTTTGGAGAAATATTGCCACTAGCTAACCAAGAAATTTTATCTTTGTTAGATTCTATTACACCCCATCCAGTATGTCTTAAACCCGGATCTAATCCTAGCAATCGCATATTTTTATGTTTCATAAATTAATATTATTTATTTTAAATAGAGATTTTCTCCAATATTTCTTTTGTAACCTCAAGGTTCGCATATACATCCTGTACATCATCATTCTCCTCAAGAACTTCTAAAAATTTTATAAGACTATCCAATTTACTTTCGTCTATTTTAACAGGAGTTAAAGGTATCCATTCTAATTTTGCACTCAAGGGGTCCCCAAGTTTATTTGATAAAAAATTTCTAACCAATCCTAATTTTTCACTGTCACAAATTACTTCATGAAAATCTTCATCGCTGTTGATATCCTTACACTCTGAGTCTGCTGCTTTATCAAAAAAGATGTCTGCAGGACACACACTTGATGGATATTTAATAATTCCATTTCTGGAAAAAAGAAAATTTACGCTACCGGTTTCGCCCATTGTTCCACCATGCTTATTAAATATAGATCTAATTTCAGACGCTGTTCTATTCCTATTATCTGTTAATACATCAACTATGATGGCTATACCTTCTGGTCCATATCCCTCATAATGCATTTCTTCATAAGAAGCATCATTCTCCCCACCAACAGATTTTTGAATTGCCTTATCTATTTTTTCTTTGGGCATATTTTCAGCTCGTGCATTTATTATGGCATTTTTTAGTCTAGGGTTTTTTTCTGGTTCAGGTATTCCAGATTTGGCTGCGACGCTAATCTCCCTTGCTAATTTTGCAAATAACCTTGCACGTTTAGCGTCCTGAGCCCCCTTACGGTACATTATATTTTTAAATTTTGAATGTCCTGCCATTTAAGTGCCTTGTTAGTATTTAAAATTCTGATTTATAGTATTAGTATTATTTTAAAGTTTACATTTTATTTTGTTGGAACTCTATTTATTAATCTAGGTCCAATAATTACGGGCTTTAAGTTTTTTGCTAGACCTGTTTTAATGTCTACTTCAAGAAACAATCCACATAAAGTACCTTCTCCTTCACTTGCTTCTATTCTTCCTACAGGCATTTTTCTTTTAAATTTTTCTTGCCATCCGTTCTTTTCGCCTCCGATGACCGAATCATAGTCACCACACATTCCTGCATCTGACTGATAACCAGTACCACCCGGTAGTATTTGAGTATCTGATGTGGGGACATGTGTATGTGTTCCTATAATTAGGCTTACTCGGCCATCAAATATATGTCCTATAGACATTTTTTCTGACGTAGCTTCTCCGTGAATATCAACTATTATGCCATTAACTTCTATTCCTAATCTATATTTAGAAATTATTTTTTCTATGGATTCGATTGGATCGTCAAGTGGATCCATAAAAAGTCTTCCCATTACATTTATAACCAGTAGTTTTCTACCTAATGAGTCTTTTATTATTGTATTTCCTTGTCCAGGAACTGAGGCAGGAAAGTTTTCAGGTCTAAGTAAATTTTTATTTTTGTTTATATATGTGATTATTTCTCTTTTATCCCATATATGATTTCCTGAAGTTATTACATCAACTCCTAAGTCGTAAAATTCTTCACATATTTTAGGAGTGATTCCAAATCCACCTGCAGCATTTTCTCCATTTATAATTACCACGTCTATTTCTAAACTTCTTTTTAGATCTGGTAATTCTTTGGATACCACTTCCCTTCCAGAGCGACCCATAATGTCTCCAAGAAATAAAATGTTCATTGATCAAGCCCCGATAGATTATTTTGGCTGAAATATACTTCTTTTTCAGTAAGAATAGCATCCATTACTATGTCATGTTTTTCCGTATAAACTTTTTCCGTCAATTGTTGAGAATAAGCCAAACCAATTTTTATAGAGTTTGGGTAAGCTTTTAAAATTCTATCATAATGACCTCCTCCTCTTCCAAGGCGGTTACAGTCTTTATCAAAACACAATATCGGGCAAACAATTATATTTGGAGATCGCATAATAGGACCTTCAATCTTATAACCTAGTTTATTTTTTTGGATAGTTTGATCAGGCATCCATTTTCTAAACTTAAAATTATTGGTGTCACTTGATAAAATTGAAATTTTAATACCGTATTCACTTAACGCTGCGATGGCTGGTCTTGTATTAACTTCGGAGCCTAGTTGCCAATAAACGCCAAGCTTTTTTTTCATTTTAAGTTTATTGTTAGATTGTATAATACGTATGAGCTTATTAGCAATAAGTTCTGAATATTCATAAGAATTTATCAAAATATTTTTTCTTTTTTTTATAAATATTTTCCTGAGATTATTTTTTTTTCTAATAATATATTTGGAGTAAAGCCGCTGTGATCGTGTATTGTTATTAACCACCTTGGAACCCAGTTTAATAGGTGGGTGCCACATAACAAGACCACGGTCTTGACAGAGGCAGCTCCCTGGTGATCAGAAAGGTCCAGGGGTTAAACATATACTTCGTATCCAGCAGCATTCACTCCATATCCGAGAATAAATTATACAATAAAAAAATTCAAGAGAACATGTTCGGTTGGTGTAAAATTATTCATTTGTTCTCTTCTCTGAAAGCTGTTCAATAATTTTTTCCATTTCACTAGCAGATTTATCAATTTGAACGGTCGCCTCATCTATCAATTCTTGGCTTTTGTCTAATACTGTTATAGCTGCAAGAAGAATTAATCTTATATCTCCTACCTGTCCTACTCTTCCTGCTATTTCTGAAACTTCTTTTCCTATTAAAGATGAAAGATACCCAACTCTTTCTTCTTCACCTTCAGAACAACTAATACTATGTGTTCTACCATTTATATCTACCAAAACCTCTGGCATGCCTATTTTCTTCCTATAATTTTTTCTATCTTTATTAATAATTTATTTATTTTTTCAGTTGCTTCAGTCTGCGATATTTTCAGAATTTTATTATTTTCTTTTAAATTTTTTAATTCCTCTTGAGATGTTAGGATACTTTTAGTATCTAGATATTTTAGTGTTTCTTTTAAATTCAATTTAGCAGATTCAAACTTATCTAAAGCTAACTTAAGGTCTTTCATATGAATTTTCTCAATCTAAACTGTCTTCATGCGAACATGATACAACGTAGTCTATCATTATTATTATATAGTATGAAGTTAATAAGATAAAACTCTGTTTTTTATCATTAAAGCTGATAAACTAACTACTCAAAAAATAGTAAGTATAATTTTTTTTAAGTTTCGTATTTTTTTTTTATTTTAATTTGTGTAGAATTGCGAAAAGAAATAAAATATGACACAAAATTCAAAAAAAAATAAAATAGAAAACATAGATCTTGCTAATGCTATAAGAATTCTTTCTGTAGATGCAGTTCAGAAAGCTAATTCTGGACATCCAGGTATGCCTATGGGAATGGCAGATATTGCTACGATACTTTTTAAAAAATTTCTTAAATTTGATGCAAGCGACCCAGATTGGCCTAATAGAGATAGATTTATGTTAAGTGCCGGACATGGCTCCATGTTACTATATTCTCTTTTATACTTAACTGGCTATAAAGATATTGATTTAGATCAGATTAAAAATTTTAGGCAGCTAGGGTCTAAAACAGCTGGACATCCAGAATATAAAGAACTTAAAGGAGTTGAAACTACTACAGGCCCACTTGGTCAGGGGTTAGCAAATGCTGTAGGCATGGCTTTATCAGAGGCAATGATGTCTGCAAGATATGGAAGAGATATATTTGACCATAACACTTATGTCGTAGCTGGTGATGGCTGTTTAATGGAAGGAATAAGTCATGAAGCAATATCAATTGCCGGACATATGAGATTGGGAAAATTAATAATTTTGTTTGATGATAATGGGGTTTCGATAGATGGTCCAACTTCTCTAGCAGTTTCGGATAATCAACTTTCTCGTTTCAAAGCAAGTAATTGGCATGCAATTAAATGTGATGGTCATGATGAGGTTTCTATAGAATTATCTATCAAGAAAGCTATAGAGGATCCAAGGCCTTCTCTAATCGCGTTTAGGACAAAAATTGGTTTTGGATCGCCAAATAAACAAGGAAAATCTTCAAGTCATGGTTCTCCTATGGGTGAGGAAGAAGTTAAATTAATTAGAAAAAATTTAAATTGGGAACATGAACCTTTTGTCATACCTGATTCTATTTTGGAAGGTTGGAAAAAAATAGGATTAAGAGGAAGAGAAGCAAGAGAAAACTGGTATCAAGTTTTTAATAAAAGTAGACACAATCAAGATTTAAAAGCACTTTTTTCAGGAAAGACTACAGACAATATAGATAAACTACTTTTAAATTTTAAAAATGATTTAGCTAAAAACAAGAACCCTTTGGCTACTAGAAAAGCTAGTGAGAATGCCCTTAAAGAACTTACTAAATTTGTAAAAAATCTGGTAGGAGGATCTGCAGATTTGACAAGTTCAAATAATACATTGATCGAAGGACAAGTCCCCATTAACCATGAAGATTATTCTGGTTCTTATATATATTATGGTGTTAGAGAGCATGCCATGGCTGCAATAATGAATGGTATTGCTCTTTACGGAAGTTTTATTCCCTATGGAGGTACTTTCCTGATATTCAGTGATTATTGCAGACCTGCTATAAGGCTATCAGCATTAATGGGATTAAGAGTAATTTATGTTATGACACACGATTCAATAGGCTTGGGAGAAGATGGCCCTACCCATCAACCAGTAGAGCATCTATCTTCTTTAAGAGCGATTCCAAATCTAGAGGTCTGGAGGCCTGCTGATAGCATTGAAACATTGGAGTGTTGGCAGGCAGCAATTTCTAAAATAGATAATCCAAGCGTATTAGCTCTCTCCCGACAAAATGTTAATCCTTGCAGATTAGAGGGAGGAGATATTAATTTGTCATCTAAGGGAGCTTATGAACTAATATCCAATGAAGCAGCTCAGCTTTCGTTATTTGCTTCTGGAACCGAAGTTGAAATAGCAGTATCCGCAGCAAAAACATTAAATATGGAAAACATTTATACTCGAGTAATCTCGGTGCCATGTCTTGACAGGTTTTTTAAGCAGGAAAAAAAATATATTTCTCTGATCCTTGGTAATTTACCAAAAATAGTAATAGAAGCAGGAGTAAGGCAAAGTTGGGATTCTATTCTCAATGATACTGATGGTTTTGTGGGAATGGAAAATTTTGGATCATCTGCGCCTGGACAGGATTTGTATAAACACTT
Organism: Alphaproteobacteria bacterium MarineAlpha9_Bin1; assembly: GCA_002937675.1. GTDB lineage: Bacteria > Pseudomonadota > Alphaproteobacteria > TMED109 > TMED109 > MarineAlpha9-Bin2. The sequence continues at coordinate 27,625 of PTKJ01000006.1, forward strand.
TAATATTACAGCAGAAAAAATAATACAAATAGCCAAATCAATAATAAATAAAAAGGAGCAATAGATGACTGTAAGAGTTGCAATTAATGGTTTTGGAAGGATTGGTAGGTTAGTTTTGAGAGCTATAATAGAGTCAAAAAACAAGCAAATTAATGTGATTGCAATTAATGATCTGGGCTCTATAGAGGCCAATGCACATTTATTAAAATATGATTCTATACACGGGCGTTTTGAAAAAGAAATAGAATTGACATCTGGTGGAATGAATATAGCTGGTAATGAAATTAGAGTTTATTCCGAGAGGCAACCAAAGAAGTTGCCATGGAGTGAACTTAAAATAGATTTGGTTTTGGAATGTACAGGAATATTTACGAAAAAAGAAGATGCCATAAAACATATATTGGCTGGTTCAAGAAAGGTGCTTATTTCTGCTCCTGGAGCTGATGTAGATTACACAGTAGTGTATGGAGTAAATGATAGAGGATTGAAGGATAAATATAAAGTTGTTTCTAATGCGAGTTGCACGACTAATTGTTTAGCCCCTGTAGCAAAAGTATTAAATGACAAGATTGGTATTGAAAGTGGTTTTATGACTACTGTCCATGCATATACAGGAGATCAACCTGTACTAGATACATTGCATTCGGATTTTAGGAGAGCTAGGGCCGCAAATTTGTCAATGATTCCTACTTCAACGGGAGCGGCCAGAGCAGTGGGATTAGTTTTGCCTGAATTAAATGGAAAACTAGATGGTACATCTGTAAGAGTTCCTACAGCAAACGTTTCTATGGTGGATTTAACCTTTTACTCTTCTAGAGATACTTCTGCGGATGAAGTAAATAATTTAATTCAGGAGGCTTCAGAAAGTTATTTAAAAAATATACTTAGTTACAATACAGAACCGCTAGTTTCTTCAGATTTTAATCATAATAAGTATTCTTCCATTTTTGATGCCACACAAACCCATGTAGTTCAAAAAAGATTGGTAAGAATTTTATCATGGTATGATAATGAGTGGGGATTTTCAAATCGCATGATGGATGTAGCATTGCTGATGGGAAAATAAATGAAATTAAGAACAATGGACAGTATTGAAGTAAGTGAAAAAATAGTTTTACTAAGATGTGATCTCAATGTTCCTGTCTCTGAGAATGGAGAAATTACTGACACTAGTCGGATAGAGCGTTTGTTGCCAACTGTTTCTCAATTATCTAGCAAAGGAGCTAAAATTGCTTTGCTATCCCACTTTGGAAGGCCTGCAGGAAAATATGATGAACAATTTTCTTTAAACAATCTTTCAGATGTAATAGCTGAAGTATTACAAGCAGATGAAATAACGGTAATTCCAGATTGTATAGGCAAAGTTACTAGAAATGTTTTGGAGGATTTACCAAAAGGAGGAATAGCTTTATTGGAGAATGTTAGGTTCTATCCTGGAGAAGAAAAAAATGATATTGCTTTCAGTAAGTCTTTGTCTGAAATTGCAGACATATATATAAATGATGCTTTTTCAGTATCCCACAGAAGACATGCTTCAATCGATGCAATTACTAAATTACTTCCATCGTATGCTGGTAGAGCTTTACAATTTGAAGTAGAGATGTTGGATAAAGTTTTAAAAAAATCGAATCCACCAGTACTAGCAATAATAGGAGGCTCGAAGGTTTCAACAAAACTAGGTTTATTGGATAATCTAGTTGAAAAAATGGAAACTATAGCTATAGGGGGAGGGATGGCAAATACTTTTTTAGCAGCAAAAAATACTAATATAGGATCTTCATTTTTTGAAGAAACCATGATAAATGATGCTAAAAGCATTATAAAAAAATCAGAAAAAATTGGTTGTCAATTTTTGCTTCCGGTAGATGTAGTAGTTGCAAACAAACTTGAAAGTGGAGTAAAAAGTAAAATTGTGGATATAGATAAAGTACCCAAAAATAGTATGATATTGGATATTGGACCCAAAACGGTCGAATTATTTACTGGTGCAATTGTTAGCAGTAAAACTCTATTATGGAATGGACCCCTGGGAGTTTTTGAAGTTCCTCCTTTTGATCAAGGAACTTCGAATTGTGCATTGACAGCGGCTATGTTATCTCGTTCTGGAGGGTTAATTAGTGTTGCAGGGGGAGGCGATACTATTGCAGCTCTTAACAATGCTGGAGCCGCAGGGGGTTTTTCGTATGTATCTGCAGCAGGTGGGGCTTTTTTGGAGTGGATAGAAGGAAAAATATTACCTGGCATTATAGCGTTAAGGGAAAAAGAAGGAGAAAGAAAATGAGAATGACAAGAATAGTTAGATCAATCTTAGCAAATTATGAAAGTGATAATCCTGGGACCAAAAGTAATCTAGCTAGAATACTAATGAATGGAAAACTAGGAGGGACAGGTAAGCTTTTAATTTTACCTGTTGATCAAGGTTATGAGCATGGACCAGCTAGGTCATTTGCTCCAAATCCTGAAGCATATGATCCTCATTATCATTATAAGCTAGCTATAGACGCTAATTTGAGTGCTTATGCTGCTCCATTGGGAATGATAGAGGCAGGAGCAGATTCGTTTGCGGGCCAAATTCCAACAATATTAAAAATGAATAGTTCTACTAGTTGGGCAACAGAAAAAGATCAGGCTATTCATGGATCCGTTGATGATGCCTTGCGACTAGGTTGTTCTGCTGTTGGATTTACTATATATCCTGGTTCAAATTACCAATTTGAAATGATGGAGGAGCTTAGAGATATTGCTCTAGAAGCTAAGGGAGTTGGATTGGTGATTGTAGTATGGTCTTATCCCAGAGGAGGAAAATTATCTAAAGAAGGAGAGACAGCAATAGATGTATGTGCATATGCTGCTCATATTGCGGCTTTAATGGGTGCACATATTATAAAAATAAAGCCACCTACTATGCATATAGAACAAGAAGAGGCAAAAAAGGTATACAAGGATATTGATTTGACCTCACTTTCTAATCGTGTTGCTCATGTAATGAAATCTTCTTTTAATAAAAGGAGAATAGTTGTATTTTCTGGTGGCGCGTCAAAAGATACCGAGGGATTGCTTAAGGAAATTAGGCAAATTAAAAATGGAGGAGCTAATGGCTCTATTATAGGAAGAAATACTTTTCAAAGACCAAGAGAGGAAGCTCTGGCGTTATTGGAAGAAATTATAAAAATTTATAAGGGTAAAGAATAAATATATCGTGAATTTAGATAATTCTAATAGTCTAGCATGCGCCTTATATTTAATTACTCCTCCAAAAATAAAATTAGATGAATTTAAAGAAAAATTGGTTGATGCTTTAAAACCTGGACTTGTAAAGTCCGTTCAACTCAGACTTAAAGGAGTTTCAGAGCAAGATGTGATAGAAGCGGGTAAGGCCTTAAAACCTATATGTCACAGATTTAATTCTACTTTTATCATAAACGATAGACCGGATTTAGCTTTAAAGATAGGTGCTGATGGTGTGCATTTAGGAGAAGAGGATGTTTCTATAGAAAATGCAAGAAAAATTCTGGGAAACTCTTTCATTATAGGTGCTTCATGTTATGATTCTAAACATAAAGCTATGTTAGCATCGGAAGCAGGGGCTGACTATGTGGCATTTGGAGCTTTTTATGATACCAATACTAAAACACCTAAATCCAAAGCTTCAATAGATCTTATAGAAGATTGGTCATACACAAGTAGCATAGCATGTGTAGCGATAGGAGGAATTGATGCGAGTAATTGCTCCGAAATAGTTAAAGCAGGTGCAGATCATATCGCCGTTATTAGTTCTATTTGGAATGATAAAGAAGGTTCATTCTTAGCTGTTAAAAAATTTAATAAAAT
>PTKJ01000060.1 GCA_002937675.1 Alphaproteobacteria bacterium MarineAlpha9_Bin1
TGAAGATATTATTTCTAATCTTGAGAAGAATGGTTCAAGTTGGGCATATGAAGCCTTAACTTCAATCAATAAAATGTCTCCCACAAGTCTTAAAGTAACTTTACGTCAAATTAGACTGGCTAAAACTATGTCTTTTGAAGAGGATTTGTTAATGGAATATAGAATTTCACAAGGATGCATGATGGGTCATGATTTTTATGAAGGAGTTAGAGCAGTTTTAGTGGATAAAGATCATAATCCTAAGTGGAATCCTGAAAAATTAGAAGGTGTAAGTAAGCAAATTATAAGATCTCATTTTAAACCTTTAAAGGACGGAGACCTGAAACTTAAATTTTAGTGAGGACAATAAATGAAAATAGCTTTTATAGGACTAGGAAATATGGGAGAGCCAATGGCATCAAACCTGGCAAATGCAGGTTATGAAGTTTATGCATATGATGTAATGAAGCAAAAAACTATTTCGGCAGAAAAGAAAGGTTGTATAAAAAAGGAATCTTTAAAATCTGCTGTAAAAGGAGTAGATTTTGTAGTTACTATGTTACCTGAAGGAAGGCATGTAAAAGAAGCCTATTTAACTAAAGAAGGCATTGTAAATAATGCTTCGCCTGGAACAATTTTAATAGAATGTTCGACTATAGATGTTGAAACTACTAAAAAAGTTGGCGAAGTAGCTTTATGTAAAGATTTATTTATGATTGATTGTCCGGTTTCAGGAGGGACATCTGGAGCAGTCAATTCTACACTAACATTTATGGTTGGTGGAAATTCTGAAACACTGAAATTATCTTTACCATTACTAAATGTTATGGGTAAAAAAATTGTGCATATGGGTGAATTAGGCTCAGGTCAAGCTGCTAAAGCGTGTAATAATATGCTTTTAGGAATTTCTATGATTGCTTTGGGTGAGGCCTTTACTCTAGCAGATAAGCTAGGATTAGATCAAAAAAAGCTTTTTCAAATAAGTTCTGAAGGATCAGGAATGTCTTGGGCAATGTTAAACCATTTACCTGTTTCTGGTATAGTAGACACTGCTGCATCTAATAATAATTTTAAAGCTGGTTTTGCAGCTCATATGATGTTAAAAGATTTAACTCTCGCACTATCTGCTGCAGATTCAACCAACTTTAAATGCCCAATTGGATCTTTAACAAAATCACTTTATGAAAAATTTGTTAAGTCGGGTGGTGGTTCTTTAGATTATTCTGCAATAATTAAGTTGATAAACGGAACACATAAATAGATTCTTAAAATGCTGATATTCCTGTCTGAGCTCTACCAAGTATTAAAGCATGAATGTCGTGGGTTCCCTCATAAGTGTTTACAGCTTCTAAATTCATTACGTGCCTAATGATATGATATTCATCACTAACACCATTTGCCCCAAGTATATCTCTAGATATTCTAGCAATTTCAAGAGCTTTTCCAGCATTATTACGTTTAATTAAAGATACCATTTCAGGAGTGCACTTACCTTCATCTCTAAGCCTTCCCACTCTGATATTTGCTTGTAATGCTAATGAAATATCAGTTTGCATATCTACTAGTTTTTTTTGAATGAGTTGGTTAGCTGCCAAAGGTTTTCCAAATTGCTTCCTATCCAAAGAGTATTGGCGTGCTGTATGCCAGCAATACTCAGCTGCTCCTATAGCTCCCCATGCGATTCCATATCTTGCCGAATCAAGGCATGAAAAGGGGCCTTTGAAAGATTTAACTCCAGGCAAAATATTTTCTTCTGGAACAAATACATCTTTTAGATGGATCATTCCTGTTGTAGAAGCTCTTAAGGAAAATTTTCCTTTTATGGGAGGAGTTTCTAGTCCTTTAAAGCTTCTTTCTACTATAAATCCTCTTAAAATATTGGAGCCATCTTTTGCCCAGATTATAAGAATATCAGCTATTGGAGAATTAGTAATCCAATTTTTAGACCCATTAAGTACATACCCTCCTTTTGTAGATTTTGCTCTAGTTTCCATACTTCCTGGATCTGATCCATGATTGGGCTCTGTTAAACCAAATGCACCTATCAATTTTCCTGATGCTAATTCGGGTAATAGCCTATTTTTTTGTACTTCTGAACCAAATTTATGTATAGGATGCATCACCAAACTGGATTGTACACTGAAACACGATCTATAACTTGAATCAATGCTTTCTATTTCTCTAGCGATTAGGCCGTATGCTACGTTAGATACACCTGAACACCCATATCCTTCGATTGTGGGACCAAGTATTCCAAGTTTCCCCATTTCAGTAAAGATTGATTTATCAAAAGTCTCATTTCTATTACTTTCTAATACGCGACTCATTAACTTTTCTTTTGCATAGGAACGGGTAGTGTCTCTAATTAATTTTTCCTCTTCATTTAATTGTTCCTCAAGATTAAAAATGTCTGACCAACTAGATGAAGTTGTTTGTTGTTGATCTTTAATATCTACAGCATTCTTTTTTTTATCCAACTTCATTTTAATTCTCATATTTATATTTAATTAAAGTTATACTATCTGCAATTTCAATTAATTCTCTGAGCCTTTTATGATTAAGAGAGCTGATGCATAAATAATACTCTGTATTTTTAATATTTTGAAGTCTTAGTACTATATAATATTTAAACATTCCAAGGGGGTATTGACAATAAAGTTGCATGAATTCACCTTGTTTATTGTATCCTAATTTAGGATGCTCGCAAAAAAAGTCAGGAGAAATAGAAGCTTTAGCGATAGTATCATCTATATTTGGAAGAGACGTTCTTGCTGTGTCAAATATTGTTTCTAATAGTGGACTATCTGGACCTCGTAATAATCGTTCTATAGAAGCTAAATGTTTAATTTCATCACTGAGTCTTTCATATAACCACTCTTTTTTGTTAGTAATTTCTTTAATACTTTTATTTACTGTAATCCAAGAATACTCAGAAAAAGCATTTCCTCTAGGAGAAATTTGTATTACTCCAGAAATACCTTCATCATAATCTAGTATTAGAGGTTTTTCATAAAATTCCTCAGAATATTTAAATTGTTCTATGTAAGTTTCAGAGTGACTAATTGAAGTTAACATTACATAAATTAAAAAAATAAAACTTATAATATTTTGCAAATTCATGATAATTATTCCCGGTGGTTGAAGCTGACTGGAGATCCAATTGGCTTTCCCAGCAAAGAGCCTTTTTTCATAACTAATTTTCCGTTGATTATAGTCATTATTGGCCAACCAGTAATCTTTTTATTATGGAAAGGACTCCATCCACATTTAGATGCTATATTTTTGTTCGTGATTACATGTTTTTTTTTTAAATCTACTACAGATATATCTGCGTCGTATCCAAGTTTTATCAAGCCTTTATTTTTTATATTATAAATTTTAGCAGGATTAGAACACATAAGTTCTACTAATCTGTATAAGCTTAATTTTCCGTTGTTTACATGATTTAGCATTATAGGAAGGGAAGTTTGTACCCCAGGCATTCCTGAGGGACTTTCTGGATAAGACTTTCTTTTTTCTTCTATAGTATGCGGAGCATGATCGGATCCAATGACATCAACTATTCCTTCTTTAATTCCCTTCCACAAGGCTCTTTGATGTTTTATAGATCTAATAGGAGGGTTCATCTGTGCAAGTGATCCAAGTTTTTCATAACATTCAGGAGAACTTAATGTTAAGTGTTGGGGGGTTACTTCCAGAGTTATAAAATCTTTATGTTCTTTTATTAAATCAATTTCTTCAGAGGTTGTTACATGGAGTATATGTACTGGGCGTTTAATTTTTCTTATCATACTAATTATTCTATTAGTTGCATTAATTGAACAATATTCGTCTCTCCAAATAGGATGAAAAGAACTGTTATGATTCTTTTTTATTAATTTTTTTCTTTCTTGCAATCTATTTTCATCTTCAGCATGAATAGCCATACGTCTATGACCTTTTTTAAATATCTTAGTCAAAGTATCATCATCTGGGATTAGAAGATTTCCTGTAGAAGATCCCATAAATATTTTTATTCCTGAACATCCTGGCATAAGTTCTAATTTTTCAATTAAATCAATATTTTCTAGAGTTGCTCCTGCAAAAAAAGCGTAATTAGTCCACATTCTATTTTTAGCTAATTTTAACTTTTCTTTTAGTAATTTTGGAGTGGACGTAGGTGGGGAGGTATTTGGCATTTCAAAAACAGTTGTTATGCCTCCTAAAACTGCTGATTTACTGCCGCTTTCAAGATCTTCTTTATGAATATCGCCTGGCTCTCTAAAGTGGACTTGACTATCTATTGCTCCTGGAATAATTGTCAAATTTTTAGCATCAATTATTTTTTTTGCATCTATATTATTTTTTGTAGTAATTATGCTTATTAGGCTACTCTTTACTCCAATATTTACTCTTTCTGTTCTGTTATTAGGAAAAACTACATCCCCATTCTTAATAAAAAGATCATATGTATCAGTCATTTTAGCCTTCGAATGTATAAAATATTTAGAAAACCTTATTAGCATAAGTGATTGTGATAGGTCACTATATAAAAAAAATATTTGTATTTTTTATTCTGTGTATAAAATTTCACTAGTTTTTATTTTTTTTCTGATAAACTGAAGTCTCTTTTCAGGATTTCTTCCCATCACTTCATCTACTAATAATTTGGTATTCTCTACATTGTTGTTTGGGAGTTTTACTCTTATAAGGGTACGATGTTTTTTATTCATAGTGGTATCTTTTAACTGTTTAGCTGGCATTTCTCCTAACCCTTTAAATCTACTTATTTCAATTTTTTGGTTTTTATTGAAAAACTCATCTATTAAAGCATCCCTATGTTGTTCATCTCTAGCAAAATATGTGTCTCCTTTCTGACTAATTCTATATAGAGGAGGTTGTGCAAGAAATAACTTTCCTTGAAGAATAATTTCTAGCATTTCTTGAAAAAAGAAAGTTAGTAAAAGAGAAGTAATGTGAGCTCCATCCACATCTGCATCAGTCATTATTATGATTCTTCCATATCTTAATTTACTGATATCTAAATTTTCTCTCGTTCCGCAACCCAAAGCCCTTTTAATATCATTTAGCTCTCTATTTTGCTCTTTTTTCTCATCAGTAGAAGAAGCAACATTCAAAATTTTACCTCTTAGAGCTAATATAGCTTGAGTCTCCCTATCTCTAGCCTGTTTAGCTGACCCTCCAGCTGAATCTCCTTCTACTATAAATAATTCAGAATCTAATGATCCTGACATAGAACAATCAGCTAATTTTCCAGGAAGATTGATAAGTCTTTTATTTACATTTTTAAGTAGGTTTTTTTCATTTTTTTTTCTTATGCGCTCGTCGTGTTTATTTATAGCATTTTGTAGCAAATTCAAAGCCGTGTTCGTATTATTGTTTAGCCATAATTCAAAATGGTCTTTTAAATTATTTTCAATGCTTTTTTGTGCTTTGGGCTCATTAAGTTTTTCTTTGATTTGTCCCTGAAATTGTGGAGATTTTAGAAATACTGATATAATTCCATAGGAATTTACCATTAGATCTTCAGTAGAAATTTTTGAAGATTTCTTAATATTATTCAACTCACCAAAAGACCTTAATGCCTTGATTAAAGCTTGCTTAAACCCATTTTCATGGCTTCCACCATTTATAGTAGGAATGGTATTACAAAAACTTAAAAGGGTATAATCTGTGTTTTCAGGCCAACATATAGCCCATTCTATAAATTCTTCTTTGTCTTCCAATTTTGCTGAGCCATAAAAATGTTCTTCAATAAGAAGAGGTTTATTATTTATTTTTTTGTTTAAGAAATCTTTAAGACCATTAGGAAAAAAGTATGTATTTTTTTCATTGCATTTTTCATCATTTTTATTCACATAATTTGCTTCCCATTCAATAGTAACTCCCTTAAATAAATATGCTTTTGACTCAGCCATATTAGAGAGAATAGAGGGATCGAAGTCTGTTCCATCCTTAAAAATTTTGCTATCAGGTTGAAAAATAATTTGTGTTCCTGATTTCTTGTTTTTCTCAATTCTCAAAATTTTATTTTGTGGAATTCCTCTAGCAAATTCTTGCCTCCATGTAAAACCTTCTCTTTGTACTTCTGCAACCAGTTTACTAGAAAGTGCATTAACTACAGAAAGCCCTACTCCATGTAGGCCACCAGAAGTTTTATAAACATTTGAATTAAATTTTCCGCCTGAATGTAAAGTAGTACAAATAACTTCCAATGTTGATAATTTCGGACGTTTAGGATGTTTTGAAATTGGAATGCCTCTTCCATTATCCCTAACTAGTAATTTATTATTTTCTAATAATTTAATTTCTATTTTATTTGCAAAACCCGCTACAGCTTCATCCATTGCGTTATCAATAATTTCAGAAGCTAAGTGGTGGAGAGAATTCTTGTCCGTTCCGCCTATGAACATTGCCGGTCTTTTTCTAACGGGATCCAAACCTTCTAATAATTCTATATCTTTTGCTTCGTAATTTGACCTATTATTTTTTTTCATATTTAGAAGATAATGATAGTATTAACATACTTCAAGCAATATTTAGTTTTTAATTATTTGTTATATACCATATATAGTAAGAGCTGTAGAATAAAATCTACAGCTCTAAACTAGAATTTAAAATTATGTCAGTATTATTATAACTTTAAGAAGAATAATACATGTCAAATTCAGCAGGATGAGGAGTGTAATCTATTCTTGCTTGCTCTTCTTCTTTAAGTTCAATATATCCATCAATTTGACTATCTGTAAAAACCCCACCGGCAGTTAGGAATTTTCTGTCTGAATCTAATGCTTTTAGAGCTTCACTAAGACTAGCTGACACTTTAGGAATCTTTGAAACTTCCTTGTCAGATAGACTATACAGGTCTTTGTCAAGAGGATCTCCTGGATTAATTTTGTTTTTAATTCCATCCATACCTGCCATAAGCATTGCTGAAAGAGCTAAATATGGATTTGCAGAAGGATCCGGGAATCTTACTTCAACACGCTTAGCATTCGTGCTCTTTCCATAAGGTATACGACATAATGCTGATCTGTTAAGTGCTGAATATACTAGTAAAGTTGGTGCTTCGAACCCTGGAACCAACCTCTTGTAAGAATTAGTACCAGGATTTGTAAACGCATTAATAGCCTTAACATGCTTGAATATACCTCCTATGTAATAAAGACATTGTTTGCTAACACCCGCATACTCATCCCCCGCAAATATCGGAGTTTTTCCCTTCCATATTGATTGATGGCAATGCATTCCAGATCCATTATCATCTAGTACAGGTTTTGGCATAAATGTTGCTGTTTTACCGTACGAATGTGCTACCATATGAACACAATACTTATAAATTTGTAACCAGTCAGCTGTTTGAACTAATGGACTAAATTTGAATCCAAGTTCGTTTTGTGATGGAGCTACTTCGTGATGATGTTTTTCCATAGGAAGCCCCATTTCCGTCATCGAAGTAACCATTTCAGCTCTTAAGTCTGTCATAGAATCAACCGGAGGAACTGGAAAATATCCTCCCTTAATTTTGGGTCTATGTCCTATATTTCCTCCATCAAAGTCAGCATCTGTATTATATGGCCCTTCTTCTGAATCAATTTGGTATCCAGTGCTATTTTGGCTTACATTCCACTTAACATCGTCAAAAACGAAAAACTCTGCTTCGGGACCAAAGTAGGCGATGTCACCTATACCAGATGATTTTAAATGCTTTTCAGCACGAAGTGCTGTTGACCTTGGATCTCTGTCATAATTTTTTCCTGTAGTAGGTTCTATACAATCACAAAAAAGAATTAAGTTTGGTTGTGCTGTAAATGGATCAAGTACTGCACTGGTTAAGTCAGGTTTTAAATTCATGTCCGAATCATCTATTGATTTCCAGCCTGCAATTGAAGAACCATCAAACAAGATGCCATCATTTAGAACATCTTCATTAATAGAACGAGATGTTTGCGCAGTATGTTGCCATTTCCCTCTAGGGTCAGTAAATCGGAAGTCAACAAAAGCAACATCATTATTTGAAATCATCTTCATGATTGATTTTGCATCTTTAGTCATATGTAATAGCTCCCTTTATTATTTTTAAATTTATATAGCTGCGTCTCCAATTTCGCCGGTTCTAATTCTAATAGCTTGATCAATATTGACTACAAATATTTTTCCATCACCGATGCGTCCCGTATGAGCAGCTTTTTGAATGGCTTCCATTGTTTGTTCTAAAATATTGTCAGCTACTATAATTTCTAATTTTAATTTAGGCAAAAAGTCTACAACGTATTCTGCACCTCTGTATAGTTCTGTATGACCTTTCTGTCTTCCAAAACCTTTTGCTTCAGTTACTGTAATACCTTGCACACCTACTTCTTGCAGTGCGTCTTTAACCTCATCAAGTTTAAAAGGTTTAATTATTGCTTCAACTTTTTTCATGGTTACCCTCCATATAAATTTGCTTGCTTACCTACTTAGATTTTAAGCACTATTCGTGCCAAATCTATAAATGACAAAAACTGGCTGCACACAATGCTAATATTATCATATTAGTTTTTAATTGTCGTAGAAATAATGACTAATTATCTAATATTTAATCATTTTTTATCTATTTATAAATTTTTTTTGTATAATAA
>PTKJ01000061.1 GCA_002937675.1 Alphaproteobacteria bacterium MarineAlpha9_Bin1
TGAGAGCTAGAGCTTCCTGGTTTGAAGAAGATACTGAGAAGAAAGACATAGATGAAGATACTGAGAAGAAAGACATAGATGAAGATACTGAGAAGAGTTAAATAGCAAAATACCAAGGGACATGAGTGTGACTGATAAAAAGGAAAAAAACAGTAAATCTAGATTAGGGGTTAAAACTGGACGTTTAGAACTTCGTAAAACAATTGACAGCGGAACAATTAGGCAATTTTTCTCACATGGGAGAAGCAAATCAGTATCTGTACATATTAAAAAAGTAAGAACTTATAAACCTAAAGATATTTCTGAAAGCAAGGAAGATCATGGAAAATCTATGGGGTTAGAAAAGGAAGAAAAATTATCTGATAAAGAGAAAGAGGCTAGATCAAAAGCTATAGATCAAGCAGATAAAAAAAATATAGAAAATACTGTAGACGATCAACAAACAAAAAATAATATAGATAATAAAGAAGCAGTTTCAACCACATTACTAAAGAAAAAAGTTGATAAATCAAATGATGTAAAAATTGATAATGACAATATTCCTATTCCGGTGAAAGATCTAGATTATGATAGGAGTTTAAAAAATAGAAAAGATGAAGAGGAAACAGAAAATAAGAAAATAGGCAAAAGAAAATTGTCTTTAGGCCGTGATTTTTTGGGAAGGAAGAATAAGAAAAAACTTAGCATTCATCAGATTTTTGAAGAAGATGAAAGGCAAAGATCTATGGCTTCGGTAAGGCGTGCAAGAGAACGTGAACGTAGAATGTCATCCTCAGAAGGAGGAGGAGCCGAGGCAACCAAAAAAATTGTAAGAGAAGTTATAATTCCTGAGGTAATTACAGTACAGGAATTAGCCAATCGTATGGCTATTAGAAGTGCTGATGTGGTTAAAACTCTTATGAAAAATGGAGTTTTAGTTACTTCAAATCAAAATATAGATGGAGATACCGCTGAATTGGTTGTCATTGAGTTTGGACATATAGTGAAAAGAGTATCAGATTCAGATGTAGAAATAGGGTTAGTTGACAATATAGATAATTCTGAAGGCAAACCAAGACCTCCCATAGTAACAGTAATGGGACACGTGGATCATGGCAAAACCTCTCTTTTAGATGCTATTCGTTCTACAGATGTAGTGAGCAAAGAGTCAGGTGGCATAACTCAACATATAGGTGCTTATCAAATAGAGACCATAAATAAACAAAAAGTAACTTTTATTGATACACCAGGCCATGCAGCTTTTAGTGCAATGAGAGCGCGTGGTGCAAATATCACAGATATAGTGGTTTTAGTTGTAGCTGCAGACGATTCAGTAATGCCTCAAACTATAGAGGCTATTCAGCACGCAAAAGAGGCTAATGTTCCAATAGTTCTAGCTATAAATAAGATAGATGCTGAGGGAGCAAATCCTAAGAAAGTTAAGCAGGATTTAATACAACATGAAATTTTAACTGAGGATGTGGGTGGAGAGGTCGTGGCAGTGGAGGTATCAGCTACCCAGAAGAAAAATTTAGATGATTTGATAGAATCAATACACTTGCAAGCCGAGTTGCTGGATCTTAAGGCAGTATATGATGGTCCTTCATCAGGCGTAGTTTTAGAATCAAGAGTTGACGTAGGTAGAGGTGTAGTGTCAACTTTAGTAGTGTCGAGAGGACTCTTAAAAATAGGGGATATAGTTGTAGCTGGTTCACATTGGGGTAAAGTAAGAGCTCTTATAAATGATAAAGGAGAGAAAGTAAATTCAGCTGGTCCAACAGTTCCGATCGAGGTACTAGGTATAAATAATGTGCCTCAAGCAGGAGACCAATATGTAGTCGTAGAGAGTGAATATAGAGCTAGAGAAGTTGCTGATTATAGAAAACAAGCAGCTATGAAAAAAAGTCATCAAGCACTACGCGGTGCAGAAGTTATTAGTGCTGATCAAATGTTGAGTCAAATTAAAGAAGGACAAAGAAAATTTTTACCCATAATTCTAAAAACTGATGTTAACGGTTCTATGGAAGCAATAAATTCTGCTCTTAGGGAAATTGAGCATGAGGAGGTAGCAGTTCAAATAGTATTATCTGGAGTAGGTGCTTTAAATGAAAGTGATTTAATGCTTGCCGTTACATCTTCTGCGGTAGTGATAGGTTTTAATGTAAGAGCTGATATGCCCGCTAAAAAAATAGCAAAACAGAGCAAAATTGAAATAAAATATTATTCGGTAATATATGAGTTAATAGATGATGTAAAAAAATTATTATCTGGATTAATTACTCCTCTACAGACAGAAAGTTTTCTTGGTTATGCTTCGATTAAAAAAGTATTTAAACTTTCTAAAATTGGAAAAATTGCGGGTTGTGAAGTAACTGAAGGAATTGTTAAGAAGGGTGCTAAAGTAAGACTATTAAGAGACAATGTTGTTATTCATGAGGGAGATCTTTCTACCTTAAAGCATCATCAGAATGAAGTAAATGAAGTAAAACAAGGAGTGGAGTGTGGGATGTCTTTATTAAATTATAATAATATTAAAGAAGGGGACTTAATTGAATGTTATGAAATTAAGTCAGAAATGCGTTCCATATAATTTTTTGTGTTATCATGAATAAAAAATTACTTTTAAAACCTTCAAATCGCTTGCTAAGAATAGGAGAAAATCTTAGGAAGGCTATTTCTTATAAGTTTCAAGTATACAATTTTCAAGAGGAAATATTAAATAATTCTACTATTTTAGTCACTGAAGTTCGGGTATCTAAGGATTTAGCAAATGCAAAAGTTTATGTGACAACTTTAGGAGGTAAAGATAATTCAGAAATTTTAATAGAGGCTCTAAATATAGAATTTAAGAAATTAATAGGACCTTTAACTCGCGATATGAAGTTAAGGAAAACCCCGAAACTGCGTTTTATTTTAGATGATAGCTATGAACGTCAAACCCATATAGATACTCTGATAAAAACTGCGAAGTTAAATTCGAGGACTACTAATCAATGACTTTTAGATCTAATATCAATGAGTCAATATGTGGTTGGTTAAATATAAATAAGGAATATAACATTACTTCAGCTCGAGTAGTCAGTGAGGTTAAAAAAATATTGGGGGCAAAAAAAGTAGGACATGCAGGTACTTTGGATCCCCTAGCGACAGGAGTTTTACCTATAGCTTTAGGTGCGGCCACTAAAACAGTAAAATTTATGATGAACGCAGATAAAACTTATGAATTTGAAATAAACTGGGGTAATCAAACAGATACGGATGATAGAGAGGGAAAAACAATAGCTGAAAGCACAGTAAGACCTAGTAAACAGGAAATAGAAAATGATTTGATAAAATTTATAGGTAATATCTATCAAAGACCTCCAAGTTTCTCTGCTAAAAAGGTTAATGGGATAAGGTCTTATAAATTGGCAAGAGAATCTCAACCAATCAAGTTAAGTAAAAGAAGTGTAAAGATTAAAAAATTAGAACTATTGAAATATATTAATTCTGATTATTCTAGATTTTTTTTGAAATGTGAAAAAGGCGTATATGTAAGATCATTAGCTAGAGATCTGGCTCTAAAGCTTGGCACATATGGACATGTAAGTAAATTATGTAGACTTTCTGTAAATAATTTTTATTATAAAGATGCGATTTTACTTGCAGATCTCTCTAAGCTAGTAGATAAATCTGCAGAGCTTAAATATTTGAAGCCCCTTTCTATAGTACTGGACGACATCCCGGCAATAGATGTGGATTTTAATAAAGCTAACAAGCTATCTAAGGGGCAAAAAGTTTATGTTTTGGATGGTAATTTGAATGAAAAAGAGGTTATGGATGAAGTATATATTACTTATAAAAGGAATCCTATAGCCCTAGCTAAGTATGAAAGAGGGTTTATTTTACCTAAAAAAATTTTTTAATTTTAAGTCAGATGGAGATTTTAAGATATCGATTTCAGTAGAGAAAAAACAAGAAATTATAAAAAAGTTTGCAACAGCAAAAGGGGATACTGGTTCTCCTCAAGTGCAAGTAGCGATTTTAACTGAGAGAATAAATAATCTTAGCAAGCACTTTAAAGATCATAATAAGGATGTTCATTCTAGACGAGGACTACTTAAAATGGTTAATCAGCGTAGAAGATTATTAGATTATATAAAAAACAAAGATAATCAAACTTACTCAAAAATAATAAAAGATTTAGAATTGCGTAAGTGATAATGCTTAATGGTTACTTAAGCATTATTTATAATTTGTAAATGAATATGGAATTAGTTTGAAAAGGAAAGAGTATGTTTCAAGTATATAAAGAAGAGATCGAGTATGGCGGAAGAAAACTCATATTAGAAACAGGAAAAGTAGCACGTCAAGCAGACGGAGCAGTTCTTGTAACTTATGGTGAAACTCAAGTTTTATGCACTGTAGTGGCAGCAAAGACTATGACAGAAGATCAGGATTGGTTCCCCTTATCTGTGCATTATCAAGAAAAGTCGTTTGCTGCTGGGAAAATTCCTGGTGGTTTTTTTAAAAGAGAAGGCAGACCAAGTGAAAAAGAAGTATTAACTTCTAGGCTAATAGACAGACCTATTAGGCCTTTATTTGTAGAAGGTTTTATGAATGAAGTTCAAGTTATTTGCACTGTATTAAGCCATGATCTCGAGAATGATCCAGACATTCCTTCAATTATAGGTACATCAGCTGCATTAACATTATCAGGTGTTCCCTTTTTAGGACCCATTGCGGCAGCAAGAGTTGGGTGGATAAAAGGCAAATATTTATTAAATCCAAGTTTAGAAGAGATCAAGGATTCCGATTTGGATTTAGTTGTAGCAGGTACAGGTGAAGGGGTTCTTATGGTGGAATCAGAGGCCAAGCAATTATCCGAAGATGTTATGCTAGGCGCCGTAGATTTTGGGCACAAAGAGATGCAAGTAGTAATTAATGCTATAATAAATTTGGCGGAGCAAGCAGCCAGAGATGCATGGGATTTTAAACCAATGAGTATAAGCAAAGATGTAGAAAAATTAGTTGAGAAGGAAGCAAAAACTCCTTTGACAATAGCTTATAACGAGATTGTTAAGCAAACCAGATCAAACATGTTATCCGAGGCTAGAGAAAAAGTAATGAAAGAGGCAGAAGAAAAAGAATTCAATATTTCTGAGGTTAATCTCCAATTAAAGAAAGTGGAAAAAAATCTTGTAAGAGGACAAGTACTAAAAAATAAGAAAAGAATAGATGGTAGGGATTTAAACAAAGTAAGACCTATTAACGCAGAAGTAGGTATATTACATCGAGTACATGGTTCAGCTTTGTTTACACGTGGAGAAACCCAAGGGTTAGTGGTCACTACCTTGGGAACGGGCCACGATGAACAGATAATTGATGGATTAGCAGGGGATTCTAAAAGGAACTTTATGCTGCATTATAATTTTCCTCCGTATTCAGTCGGGGAAGCAGGTCGTCTTTTTACAGGAAGAAGAGAAGTTGGACATGGAATGCTAGCTTGGAGAGCTATCCATCCTCTCATGCCTGATCATGAGAGTTTTCCTTATACGATTAGAATAGTTTCAGAGATAACAGAATCAAATGGATCTTCATCTATGGCAACTGTTTGTGGAACTTCACTAGCTCTTATGGATGCAGGAGTTCCTATTAAAAAACCAGTAGCTGGAATTGCAATGGGCTTAATTAAAGAGGAAAAAGAATTTGCAATTTTATCTGATATTTTGGGAGACGAAGATCATCTTGGGGATATGGATTTTAAAGTAGCTGGAACGGACTCTGGTATTACTTCTCTTCAAATGGACATTAAAATTACTTCCATTACAAGAGAAATCATGAAAGTAGCTCTAGAGCAGGCTCGTGAAGGTAGATTACATATTTTGTCTGAAATGTCTAAAGCTATCAAGTCTCATAGAAAAGAAGTAAATGTCCACGCGCCAAGGATCGAAAGAATTCAAATTTCTGTGGATAAAATTAGAGAAGTAATAGGGTCAGGAGGAAAAGTAATTAAGGAAATTTGCGAAGTGTCAGAGGCAAAAATAGATATAGACGATAAAGGGTTAATTACTATTTTTGGTGTCGGTAGAAAATCAGTAGAAAGGGCTTTAAAAGAAATTAAAGCTATAGTAGTAGAACCAGAAGTCGGACGAATATATGAGGGAACTGTGGTTAAAATTATGGATTTTGGGGCATTTGTGAATTTTTTAGGAAAAAGAGATGGTTTAGTTCATATTAGTGCTATGGCTCCTTATCATGTAGAAAAGGTATCAGATATATGTAAAGAAGGGGAATCTGTAAAAGTTAAAGTAATGGGCTTGGATGATCGAGGAAAAGTTCGGTTATCGATGAAAGTAGTTGATCAAAAAACTGGAGAAGACATCTCAGGACAATTTGATGAGCAAGCAACACCTAGTCCTAAAGCAAGAGGAAGAAGACAGAAACAGTAATTTTTTTGAAAAGGAATGCTATATTGTTTCCAAGGTTAAATTCATTAAAAATATCCGGAGCGGATGCTTTACCTTTAATTGAAGGTGGTAAAGGAGTTTCTATTACAACTGGGGCATCCTCTGGAGCATGGGCCGCCACAGGAGGAGTGGGAACTTTTTCTGGTGTTAATGCGGACGAGTATGACAAAGAAGGCAATATTATTAAGCAAGTCTATTCTGGCCTAACAAGGATTGATAGACATGAAGAGCTAGTTGATTACGCTATAAAAGGAGGAATTGCACAGGCTCGGGTAGCCCATGATATGAGAAAAAATGCTGGAAGATTGCACGTTAATATTCTGTGGGAGATGGGAGCAGCAGAAAGAGTTCTCATAGGTATTTTAGAAAAAGCTGGAGAACTTATTGATGGAGTAACTTGTGGGGCAGGAATGCCCTATAGGCTGGGAGATATTTCGGCCAAATTTAGAATTTTTTATTATCCTATCATATCTTCAGCGAGGGCTTTTAAAATTTTATATAAGAGGGCCTACATAAGAAGTACAGAATGGCTAGGAGGAGTCGTATACGAGGATCCATGGTTAGCAGGAGGACATAATGGGCTATCGAATAATGAAGATCCCCTAAAGCCCGAAGACCCCCTGCCTAGAGTACTAGAGCTTAGGAAGGAAATGTGTGCAGTAGGGTTGTCAGAAGTTCCTATAATCATGGCAGGAGGCGTTTGGTACTTGAGAGATTGGATAGATTGGATAGATAATAAAGACATAGGTCCCATAGCATTTCAATTTGGAACTAGAGCACTTTTGACCAGAGAAAGCCCTATCCCAGATAAATGGAAGAAGAAACTTTTAACCTTAAACAAAGGCGATACCGTGTTGCATAGATTCAGTCCAACGAATTTCTGGTCTTCAGCTGTAAAAAATAATTTTATAAAAGAACTAATGGAACGTGGCAAAAGACAATTAAAGGCATCTTTATCAAAAGAGGGAAAAATAAATGTTCCAGTAGAAACAGGAAAAACTAGAAAACGTGTTTATTATTTTTCTAAAGAGGAAGCAATCAAAGCAAAAAATTGGATTGCACAAGGTTTTAAGGAAGTAATGAAAACTCCTGATAATAATGCGCTTTTTGTTTCTGCTGAAACGGCTTCTCAAATAAGAACAGATCAAAAAAATTGTATGGGTTGTTTAAGTCAATGTAAATTTTCTAATTGGGCTGACAATAGTAAACATTCTACTGGTAAAAAAGCTGATCCTAGAAGTTTTTGTATACAGAAAACACTTCAAGATATAGTTCATGATGGAAACATTGATACAGAACTAATGTTTGCTGGAGATAATGCTTGGAGATTTAATAAGGATCCATTCTATTCGAATGGTTTTGTGCCATCAGTAAAACAATTGGTAGAAAGAATATTGTCTGGGGATTAAAAAACAATTAGGTGTCTGAAAAACATTCCAGACACCTTTATTTTATAAGTTTATTCTTTTACTATATGTAAAGTAACAGGGCCAAAAATGTGGTCAGGTGGAGAAAGACGACCTGGCAACTCATTAAGAGAGACCCCATTTTCGTCATATCCAACCTCATATTGCACCCAATTTTTATTTTGCAATTCTGCCGGTAAATTTTCTGCAGTTTCTTTGTACTGAACATTTACTTTAAAACGAAGTTGATTCATTTTCTTCGGATCATCAGTATTCAAGCAAGCCGGGCCTTTCCCTGCAAATTCTGCTCCTCCTTCTGTCACACACCATTCAGGTTGTGGACTAGCTGTTGAGGTTTTTTTCAGTTTTACTACTACTGATTCTCCAGCATGAACTCGACTGCTAGAATCGATTTCAATAACAGCCCAATATGTTTTATCTATCCAGGCAGATTCAGTATTTTCAGGAATTCCGCCTTGTAAATATAATATATAGCTGGGATAAAGTCCTGCAAAATAAAACCGACCTTCATTTGCTTTTATAGTAATAATATCTGCCGCATATATTTTTCCAATACTCACGAATAGGAAAAAACAAAAAAATAATTTGATTGTAAAACTTAAACTTT
>PTKJ01000062.1 GCA_002937675.1 Alphaproteobacteria bacterium MarineAlpha9_Bin1
CTTTATTTTAACCCTTATTTTCTTTTTAAAATTATAATATATAATATATAATAATTTTGTGAGCACTATAATTTTAAACTGGTGATTAATCTCAAGATAGAGAGGATATAATGAAAGTTTCTGTTAACAGTTCAGCACTTCTTACTGCACTTCAACATGTTCATTCTGTAGTAGAGCGAAGAAATACTATTCCCATTCTATCAAATGTATTATTGGAAGCTAAAGAACAAGGAATATTTTTAACAGCGACTGATATGGATATTCAAGTTTTAGAGTCCATAGAAGGCAAAGATACTGATATTACGCAGATGGGAACCGTTACTACTTCGGCACAAATGCTTTATGATATTGTGAGAAAATTACCTGCAAATATCCAAGTTGAATTATTTTCAGAAAGCTCAGCAAAACTTTCTATAAAAGCTTCGTCTACGGCATTTGCACTAAACTGTTTGCCAGCAGAAGACTTTCCCTCTTTTCCTAGCGAAGATTTTAAAACTTCTTTCGAAATAAAATCATCAGATTTAATTAGATTAATAGATAAAACTTCTTTTGCTATGTCAATGGAAGAAACTAGGTATTATCTAAATGGCATTTATATGCATACTATAGAAGCAGATGGGCAAAGTTACTTGAGAACTGTGGCTACTGATGGTCATAGATTGGCAAGAGTAGATATGAATTTACCAGAGGGCGCAGGTTCTATACCGGGAGTAATTATTCCAAGAAAAACTATTTTGGAAATAAGAAAATTATTAGAAGACGGTAAAGATAAAGTAACTCTATCATTAGATGAAACTAGGATAAGTTGTAGTTTTGAAAAAGTAAAATTAATTTCTAAATTACTTGATGGTACTTTTCCAGATTATACTAGAGTCATTCCTGAAGGTAATGAAAAGGTAGTAAATGTATCAAATCAGATGCTATTAGAAGCTGTCGATAGAGTTTCTACAGTATCTACTGACAAATCTAGAGCAATTAAGATTAATGTTGACAATGACAATATAAGTATAACGGCTAATAATCCAGATCAAGGAAGCGCAAGTGAAAATTTAGCAGTGGAATATAAAGGAGATAGAGTTGAAATAGGCTTTAACTCCAAATATGTTTTGGATGTTGCTAGGCAGATAAAAGGCAAAAATATGGTGATAAAAATGTCTGATCCTGTTTCACCCACTCTTGTTTTTGATGAGGAAGACAAAGATGCTTTATTTGTTTTAATGCCTATGAGGGTATAGATTATGACTAAAATAGTTATAAAACATAAAGCTAGGAAATTAATTTCTTTTAACAACATATATTTAAGTTATAGAAGTTGCTTTCGTATATTAGCAAATTAAAGTTAACTAATTATAGAAATTTTGAAAATTTAAATCTTGAATTTCCTGGCTCATCTATAGCATTGGTTGGAAAGAACGGAGTTGGAAAAACAAATATTCTAGAAGCAATATCAATCATGCAACCAGGTAGAGGGATCAGGTCTGCAAAAATTACAGATATATCACGTAATAATGCAAACTTTTTCGGAGTGTTTGTAGAACTCTTACTTGGAAATGAAAAAATCCAAATAGGAACAGAATATAATAAAAAAATAAGTAGGGTAAGAAAAATAAAAATTAATAAAAATTATTATATTTCTCAAATGGAGCTTATCAAGTATTTAAGAATAATATCGTTAAGCCCGTCAATGGATGGGATGTTTATAGATTCTCCTCACTCAAGGAGAAAATTCATTGATAGAATTACTTGGAATTTTTATGGCAATCATTCACAGTTAATCAATTCTTATGATCAACTTATTAAAGAGCGTAACAATATATTAAGAGAAAATATATTAGACCACGGATGGATAAAAAATGTAGAGAAGCAAATTGTTGATTTCGGTTCTAATATACTAATTAATAGGAATAAAATTTTATCTTTATTGGCGAGTGAATTAGAAAATAGAGTGGATCATATAAAGGTTTTCCCAGCTCCTGATATTTTCCTATCAGGAGAAGTTGAAGAAATATTTGGCAGCAATAACGTAGAAAATTTTAAGGAAATTTATAAAGAAAAATTATTTAACTCAAGATCTTTAGATTCGTTAAAAGGTTCAACTGGGTTTGGCCCTCATAGGAGCGAATTAAGTGTTAACTTTAAAGAAAAAAAAATACCTGCCTATTTATGTTCTACAGGAGAGCAAAAAATACTATTAATATCTATAATTTTAGCTACTGCGAGGGCATCAAAAGATTTTCATGGATCATCTCCAATATTGCTATTAGATGAAGTTTTTTCGCACCTTGACGAAGTGAGGAGAGAAGCATTATCAAGAGAAATAATAGACATTGGAATACAGGCTTGGATGACGAGTACCGAAGCAAGTCATTATATGACATTTGGAGGAAAATCGTATATAATTAATTTAGATGAAATTGTCTAGGAAGTGATATATCTAATGAGGAATAAATGAGTTCAGAAAATTCTAAAAAAGCTCATCAATATGACGAAGATTCAATAAAAGTTTTAAGAGGTCTCGATGCAGTTAGAAAGAGACCTGGAATGTTTATAGGAGATACTGATGATGGGACTGGCTTACATCATATGGTATTCGAAGTGGTCGATAATTCTATAGATGAGGCTTTAGCAGGATACTGTGACAAAATAGAAGTAATTTTAAATTCTGATGGATCGGTATCAGTGAAAGACAATGGGAGAGGTATACCTACAGGGATTCATCCTGAAGAGGAAGTTTCAGCAGCAGAAGTTATAATGACTAAGCTTCATGCAGGAGGAAAATTTGATGAAAATAGTTATAAAGTTTCTGGGGGTCTACACGGTGTAGGAGTAAGTGTGGTAAATGCTCTTTCTGAAAAACTTGAGCTAAAAATTTTTAGGGATAACAAAGAGTATTTTATGGAATTTGTCTTGGGCAATCCTGTGAATCCTCTTAAAGAAATTGCAAAATCCAAAGAAATTTCAGGGACGCACATTAAGTTTTTACCCACAGAAAGTATATTTTCATCAATACAATTTGATTTTTCTATTTTAGAAAAAAGATTACGTGAATTGGCTTTTCTTAATTCAGGGGTCAAAATAGATATTATAGATGACAGAAATGCAGAAGAAAGAAAAGTAAGCCTTTTATACGATGGTGGAATAAAGTCTTATGTTGAATGGTTGGATAGATCAAAGACAGCTATTCATGAAAATATAGTTTTTATAAAAGGATCTAAAAATAATGTAGAGCTAGAATTATGCCTAAGTTGGAATGATGGGTATTATGAGAATGTTCTTTGCTTTACTAACAATATTCCTCAAAGGGATGGGGGTGCACACTTAGCTGGGTTTAGAGCAGCATTAACGCGGGCTATTACTAAATATAGTCAAGAAAATTCTTTTATTAAAAAGAGTAAAATTAGTTTAACTGGAGACGATATGAGAGAAGGGCTCACAGCTGTTTTGTCAATTAAAGTTCCAGATCCTAAATTTTCTTCTCAAACTAAAGATAAATTGGTCTCATCAGAAGTTAGACCAGTAGTGGAAGGTTTGGTAGGCGAGAATTTGACTGCATGGTTAGAAGAAAATCCTTCTGAATCAAAAATTATTATACAAAAAGTTTTAGATGCATCAGCTGCAAGAGAAGCGGCCAGAAAAGCCAGAGAGTTATCCAGGAGAAAAGGACCGTTAGAATTTTCGGGGTTGCCAGGTAAACTAGCCGACTGTCAAGAAAAAGATCCAGAAAAGTCTGAGTTGTTTATTGTTGAAGGAGATTCTGCAGGAGGCTCTGCAAAACAAGGAAGATCAAGAGAAACTCAAGCTGTATTACCTTTAAGAGGAAAAATTCTAAATTCTGAGAGAGCTGGTATCGAAAGAGTATTATCTTCCAATGAAATAGGTATTATGATTTCAGCATTAGGTACTGGTATAAAAGATGATTTTGATATAACAAAACTTCGTTATCATAAGATTATTATAATGACTGATGCAGATGTAGACGGAAGCCATATAAGAACTTTAATTCTGACTTTTTTTTATAGACATATGAATGAAATAATTAAGGAAGGACATTTGTACATAGCTCAACCTCCTCTTTTTAAAGTTAAAAAAGGCTCTAGTGAAGTATATTTGAAAGAAGAAAATGATTTAGATGATTTCCTTATTAGGCAACTTGTTTCTAATGCAGTTTTAAATATAAATGAGGGGGGGGAAAGAATATCAGAAGATCTTTTCAAATTAATTCTCTCTGCAAAAACTCAATATAAATCTATTAATATATTAGCTAGGCGAACAAATAAAGATTTAATAGAGTGTATTGCAATATGTGGCGCATTAAGCACAGAATTATTATATGACGAAGAGAAGGCAAAAATAGTTGTAAATTTTATAACAAAAAAATTGAACAAAAATGCTTTAACAGGTGAGGATGGATGGAAAGGTCAATATGATAGTTCGCAAAAGAAATATTTATTTGAGCATAATAGACGCGGAGTAATTTCTAAATTTGAAATAGGAGAAAATATTTTAGATTCTATGGAGGCACGCAAGTTAGATAAAGATTCAACAGAATTACAAGACGCTTATTATAAGGGTGCTAAATTAAAGTATGAAGATAATGTCTATAATATATTAGGTCCTTCTGATCTTTATAAAAAGTCCATCGATTTAGCTCGTAAAGGTGTCTATATTCAGCGTTATAAAGGATTAGGTGAAATGAATCCGGATCAATTATGGGAAACTACTCTAGATCCTGAAGCTAGAACAATATTGCAAGTTGATGTACAAGATGCTTCAGAAGCAGATGAACTATTTTCTACTCTTATGGGTGAGGAAGTAGAAAGCCGTAGAAAATTTATTCAAGATAAAGCATTGGAAGCTGAGAATATAGACACTTAGCATGAACAAAATTATATACTTAAGCTTATTATTTTTTGTAATAATAGCTATTTTACTTATTTTTTGGTTTATACATTTATCCTCTGATTTAGAATATTTTACTCAAAATCCTAGACAAACTTCAATAACAATTAAGTCCGATAACAATAGTGTTATTGCAACGTATGGAGATATCTATTCAGGGCATGTTGATATAAGTGAGATATCAAAACACTTACTAAATGCTGTTGTTTCCATAGAAGATCACCGTTTCTATAATCATTTTGGAGTAGATTTTAGAGGAATAGTAAGAGCTATATATGTAAATTTATCTGAAGGACATGTGGTACAAGGAGGCTCAACCATAACGCAGCAACTCGCTAAAATAATGTTTTTAAACTCGGAAAAAAGTTTTCTTAGAAAAATACGTGAATTATTAATTACGCTGAAATTAGAAGAGTCTCTTCAGAAGGAGGAGATATTATCCTTATATCTTAATAGAGCTTATTTTGGTTTTGGAAATTATGGAGTAGCAAGTGCTTCAAAAAATTATTTTTCAAAATCACCAAAGGAATTAAATTTTTATGAAGCAGCTATATTGGCTGCTACTTTAAAAGCGCCATCAAGACTAAACCCAATAATATCAATAGAAGAGAATATAAAAAGAGCTAAATTGGTAATGAAAAAAATGTTAGATTTTGGCTATATCAGTCTAAAAGATTATGAAGATTCAGTAGATAAAATTAATCAAGTAGTTGTATCAAAAAATTTTAATATACATGATAGGTATTTTACTGACTGGATATATAGAAGATCATCTAGTTATGAAAAAAATTCTTCTGATATAGTTATTAATACGACTTTTAATACCAAAATACAGAAATACATTGAAAAAGCAGTATTAAAGATACTTAGAGATAAGGAATTGGAAGTGGCTGTGATTGTTATGGATACTACAGGGGCAATAAAAGGCATGTTAGGTGGAAGATCTTACTATAAAAGCCAGTACAATAGGGCAACACAAGCGAAAAGACAGCCAGGCTCAGTATTTAAATTATTTACATATATATCGGCGTTCGATTTAGGTTTAACTGTGGATGATCAGGTAGATGATGTTCCTTTGGACTTAGAAGGTTGGAGACCTCAAAACTATGACAAGAAGTATAGAGGAAAAATTTCTTTATATGAAGCGTTTGGAATTTCTTCTAATGTCGCTGCAGTAAGGATCCAAGAAATAGTTGGTAGAAAAAATATAATTAAATGGGCAAAAAAATTAGGAATTTCTGCAAAATTAAAACCACAAAGATCTTTGACATTAGGTACACAGGTCGTCTCACTAATTGAAATGACTAATGCGTATGTTCCTATTGTTTCAGAAGGTAAAGTTGCATTTCCTTTTGGGGTTACGGAAATAATAGATAGAGAAGGAAATCTATTATATAAAAGAAATGTAGTTTCTAGAGAACCTATTATGAGAAGAGATATTTATTCTTCTATGCGTTTAATTCTCAAGCACTCTATTTCTGAAGGAACAGCACGTCGCGCAAAGCCGAATAATTTATTAGATAGGGATATACTTATAGGGGGGAAAACAGGTACCACACAAAATTCTAAAGATGCATGGTTTATTGGCTATATTGATAATATAGTAATAGGAGTGTGGGTAGGAAGAGATGATAATAAAACAACACCGGGTTTATCAGGAGGAATGCAACCAGCATTAATATTTAAACAAATTGTAGAAAAAATTCTAGATGGATAAGTTTTAATATATTTTTTGGAGAATAAAATAATATGAAAACAAATGCTACAACCCTTAAAGGAGTGTTTTGCCCAACGATTACACCATTTGATGAACAGCTTAATCCAGATAAGAAACGTTTTATCCAACAATGCCATAGGGTTTTAGAAGAAGGTTGTCATGGGTTAGCTGTATTTGGGACCACTGGAGAGGCAAATTCTCTATCAGTTGAAGAACGTATGATGCTTCTGGATGCTCTTGTAGAGTCAGGAATTGACGGATCAGTAATTATGCCGGGTACTGGCTGTACAGCGTTGACCGACAGTGTTCGACTGTCTCGACATGCTGTTCAACTAGGGTGTAGTGGTGTTTTAATGCTACCACCGTTCTATTACAAAAATATTAGAACTGACGGCCTATTTCGAGCATTTGCAGAAGTGATTGAACGGGTCTCTGAGGAGACTCTGAAGGTATATCTCTATCATATTCCTTCGGTTTCCGGTGTACCGTTAGACCTTTCCTTAGTGGAACGTTTGGCAGACACTTATCCTAACTGTGTGGTTGGTCTAAAAGACTCTTCTGGAGAATGGCCATACACGGAGGCACTATTAAGATCTCGTCCTGCATTCGGGGCTTTTAGTGGTTCTGAGGAATTCTTAAGAAATAATTTAGTTGCTGGAGGGAGTGGTACAATCACCGCAATGGCGAATGTAAATGCGTCAGCAATTCGAGCTGCATACGATGGTTTTAACAAGGATAACGGAGAAGAGCTACAGCTGGCTATAACCAGACGCCGTAAAATAATTCAAGCTCAGCCAATGATCCCTGCTTTGAAATCGATTATTGCAACTATCACAGGGGATGATCAGTGGCGTAGGGTCCGCCCACCATTGGAGCCTCTTAGCATCAGACAGACAAATAGTTTGATAAATTCCTTAACCGCAGACGGATATTTACCGTTTTCATAAGCTCTAAACTCAACATTCCTGAAGTAGAACTAATTACAGATGGTAGTTTAATCACTAAAACGAATTAGATTTTATTATCGTTAAAATTATTTTTTTATATAAATGGGAGTTTTTAGTTTTACCATTTTATTGATCTCTTCTATCTGACTATTGGTTACTGCTATACAGCCGTTAGTCCAATCTGATCTCTCAACGAGATCTTTATCATTAGGTTTTCCATGTATCATTATAGACCCTCCTGGATAAGTTCTATTTATCTTAGATTTTCTTAAGTCCCATTTATTTGGATAAGAAATTTGTAATGCAATATGAAAATCACTATCAAATAGCTTTTTATTTATATAATATAATCCTTCTGGCGTTTTTCCATCTCCCCTTTTTTGTTTATGGCCTATCGGCTCAAAACCAAGATCTATATTATAGGTTTTTACTATGCTTCCATCTTTAAGAAGTTTAAGAATTCTTTGAGATTTATCTACTATTATCATATCTACAAAGCTATCAGCTAGTAATGTAAAAGGAAAAAATAGAAAAGAACAAATAGTAAAAATTTTTATAATAAGACTCATTATCTATCAACACCACCCCTCAATTCATCAAGTATCCCCCTCGCAGCATCTTCTGGATTTTTTTTATGAATGATTTCTTTTAAATTTTTATTTCTTGTTATTTCGACAGGTATCCCCTTTATTTCAACAGTAAGGAATTTATCCCATTTCATTTTATTTAAGCTGCTACATTTGGGACAAATAAAATGCCAAACTTCAGAGGTGTAAGAGCACATCATACATCCCCAGCATAAATCGTTTTCTGCATTCTCTGATTCTTTTAACCATAAATTTGACATTTTTATATTTCCGTGTCCCATTTT
>PTKJ01000063.1 GCA_002937675.1 Alphaproteobacteria bacterium MarineAlpha9_Bin1
GATGATAATCCAGCCTTAGGAAGGCCCATACTAACAATAGCGATTATAGCAGGGTGTATTTTAGTATGGTTTTGGCAGATTAGTTTGGGACTAGGCGAACGCGAGGCTATTATGAATTTTGGGCTTGTGCCATCTGCGTTTTTAGGAAATACCTTTCAAAATGGACCTATAACTCCACTTTTTACTGTCTTTACTTCTATGTTTATGCATGGAGGGTTTATGCATCTAGGAGGTAATATGCTATATCTCTGGATTTTTGGAGATAATATAGAAGGTGCATTGGGCCACGTCCGTTTCGTATTCTTTTATTTAATTTGTGGAACTGCAGCAGCGCTTGCTCAGGTCTTTGTTAACCCAACAAGCAATATTCCCATGATAGGGGCTAGTGGTGCGGTTTCTGGAGTATTAGGAGCATATTTAATATTTTATCCTCGTGCGAGAGTAAGAACTCTTGTTTTTTTAGGAATTTTTATTACTTTTTTAAGGCTACCTGCTGTTTTTCTTTTAGGGGTGTGGATAATAGGTCAAGTTATTAGTGCTATGCTTTCTTCACCAGGTTCCCCTGGAGTTGCTTGGTTTGCACATTTAGGAGGTTTTGGATGTGGTTTAATTTTAGGTCCATTAATAAAAAAACGTGATATTCATGTTTTTCAACCTGCTAGAACTAAGGTCAAAGAAAAACCAATACGTATTCGTTTTCGTAATAAATAGTTTCTATTTTTTAGATTTTAATTAATTCTTATTCATTAAATTCTTTTTTATCTGGGATGCGAGTGAATGCTATTTTTGTTCCAGAAAATGATTGAATTTGGCTAGGTATATTCCCGAGGGCAATGCTATCTCTTCCAAATCTAGAGTTAATTTTATCCATTGCTTTAGATAAAGATTCAAACCTTTTGGTAAGATGTTGTTGTTGATGTTCTGTTGTAAAAAGATCAGGTTGTAGTTCAGATTTTTTCTTTAGGTTAAATAAGGTAACGCTAATTTTTTTTACACTTCTAATTCGGTTTTTTTTGATCAGATCATTCCATATTTTAGTTGCTTCGCTTAGTAGTGTTATATTATCACACGCTCGATAGAATTTTTTTGTTCCCTTTACTTTTAATCCATTTCCTGTTCGAAAACTTATGTTGAGGTTACTGGTGTAGTATTGTAGTCGACGTAAGCGACCTGCAGCTTTAAGCAATAGCCGACTCATAACCTGTTGTGCTAAATCCACTTGTCTTAATTTAGGTTCTAAAACGTGACTATGTCCTATGGTCCTTCTTTGAGTCGCATCTATTGGAATTTCTACCCCACGAAGCATATACCAAAAACGCTCTCCTTGAACATTCCCCCATAATTTTCTCATATGTTTGGGGGGAATTTTATATAGTTCTTCAATGGATAAAATTCCCGCTTTTTGAAGTCTGTATTCCAGGGCACGCCCTATTCCAGTCAAGTCTGAGAGTTTAAAATGTTTAATACGTTCAGGAACATCTTGGGTATATAGTATCTGTAATCCATTAGGTTTTTCTAGATTGCTGGCTGTTTTAGCTAGAAATCGATTAGGGGAAATTCCTATAGAACAACGTATGCATTCTCCTATATTTTTTTGTAATCCTTTTTTGATATTTTTTGCAAGTTTACGGGCTTCATCTTCTTGACATTGTTTCCCGATGAGTTTGCAGGCGACTTCATCTATGGAAGCAACGATTTCTATTGGAATGTATTTTTCTATTTCTGCTAAAATTTTGTGGTGGTAATCAACATACTGTTCATGATTTGCTTTTACACATATTAGTTTTGGACATAGACGTTTAGCTTCATAAATCATTGTTCCAGTTTTAATGCCATATGCTTTGGCTTCATAACTAGCAGCGATGGCACAAGTAGCATCTGTGAGGATGGGAACTATCGCTACAGGTTTGTCACGTAGCTGTGTATTTATTTGTTGTTCTACACTTGCAAAATAACTGTTGAGGTCAAGGTATAGCCAATGTAAAGTCATACAAATATTATCACAATTCTAAAACATATGTTCATGTTATGTTCTTATAATATTAGGCTGTTTTAGTCAATAGTTATTATGAAAATTTTAAGAATTTATACCAAATGAAATAACTACCGCATCGGGAGTAAATTTAGAACGTTTTATAATTTTGTAGAGTAATTCCTTGTCAGGCATTTCTTTATATTTGGTGTTCAGTTCTTGCGATAAGATACCACTTGTAACTAAGACCGTATTAATTCCAACGATATTGCCTCCAGCAATGTCTGTTTCTAAGCCATCTCCTATTATTGATATTTTGTTTTTGTCTATATTTATTTTCAAAGATTTAAATTTTTTTAGAGCTTCCAGAAATATTTCTTCATGGGGTTTCCCAAATTCTTTTACAAAACCTCCCATATTAGAATAATATTTTGCTAATTGTCCTGCACAGATAACTATTTCACCATTTTGACGAATAACCACTTTATCCGGATTTGCAGAAACCATTGGTAGGTTACGTTTGCGGCAGCTTTTTAATTCTTCACTGTATTTGACTACTTTATCATCAAAAGATCTAGGACCAGTAAGTAAAATAAAATTTGCTTTATCTATTTCTTTAACCTCATGGAAAGACGAATTATTTAACAAGTCACGATCTTCATTTAATCCTATGAAATAATAATTATTTCCAGGGACTTGATGACGTTTAGAAATAAGTTCGTTTCTACAAATTTCACCAGAAGAAATTATTTCATTATACAGTGACTTATCAATACCTACTCGATTAAGTTTTCTTTCGACATTAGAAGCTCTTCTTGGAGCGTTTGATAGCAGTATTACGGGAATATCAAGTTTTTTAATTTCGTTTAAGGTAACGAGTGCTTCAGGATACACTTTAATTCCGTCCCACAACACTCCCCATATATCCAGTATTAAAGCCTCAGAATTTTCAATTACTGAACTTAAATTTTTATAGATAGGGATATTTAATTTTCTTTTCTTATTCATTTGATTATTCTTTTTCTAGAATAGAGTCAGCTTGGCTTCCCACAAAATTTGTAATTTTAGTTTTTTTACATTTTGAGTCTAAATAATTTATAATATCATTAATGATCTGTGGACCATGAAACACAAGGCCTGTATATAATTGGATTATATCGGCTCCTGCTAAAATTTTGGAATAAGCTGTTTCACCATTGGATATTCCACCAATCCCAATAAATTTAATGCTTTTACTAGCATGCAAATAAGCTTTTGCAAGCATTTTAGTTGATTGAGAAAATAAAGGAGGTCCTGATAAACCACCAATTTCTTTTTTATTTTTAGATATTAAAGTATTGGAACGATATGTTGTTGTATTGGAAATACATAATGCATCTATATTATATTTGACAGATATATCTATCAAATTTTTCAGCTCATTATTATTAAGATCTGGTGATATTTTTAACCAAACTTGTAAAATTTTTCCTAGTTTGTCTTCTAGTTTTTTTCTTTCAATATTTATGTTTTTTAATAGTGTGTGCAAGTTTGATCCCATTTGTAATTCTCTTAGTCCAGGAGTATTAGGTGATGATATATTCACAGTAATCCATTCTGCAAACGGTCCCAGTTTTTTTGTTAATGTAAGATAATCATCAATAAAGTCATTACTGTTTTTGTTACAACCAATGTTTAGTCCTATGGGAATTTTATATTTTTTTTTAGATAATTTTTTTACTGCTGAATCAATCCCTTCACTAGGAAATCCAAGTCTATTTATAATTGCTTGATCATCGAAAAGCCTAAATACACGTGGCTTCTTGTTTCCTGACTGTGGATTGGGAGTAATAGTTCCAAATTCCATATGTGAAATACCTAAATTATTAATAAAGTTAATAGTTTCAACATTTTTGTCAAAACCTGCGGCTATTCCCAAGGGATGGCTAAAATTTAGATTTCCTAGTTTTGTTTTAAGGTTTGATGTATTTAAGTTGTTTGTATCAGAAAAAATGAAATTCGATCTTATTGCTTTCATAGTGATTGCATGAGCAATTTCTGGAGGAAGACAATGAAGTCCCTTTAAAAAAAATTTTTGTTTATAGAACATTTTCTAATTTTTATCTAAGTTATAGCCAGTAATTCTTATATTAGTATTAGTGGTTTAAAAACTATTTTTCAATACTTTAAATTGATAGAACTTGCATAGAAAGTTTAAAAAGATATAATGTCTCGCTTTCCCTTTATAGTAAAATAATAAGGAGGGCAAAGTGAAAAATAAAAAAATGTCAGCAAAAATTGGTGTCATAATGGGGAGTCAATCAGATTGGACTACCATGAAAAATACCGTAGACGTGATTAACAGTTTTAGCGTTCCCTACGAATTAAACATTGTTTCTGCACATAGAACACCAGATAGGTTGTATGAATATGCGAAGCTGGCAGAAGAAAAAGGTATAAAAATTATAATAGCAGGAGCCGGTGGGGCAGCACACTTACCTGGTATGGTTGCCTCATTGACGACTTTGCCAGTACTAGGAGTGCCTATTTTAAGTAAAGCAATGAAAGGTATAGATAGTTTATTATCTATAGCTCAAATGCCATCCGGGATTCCAGTTGGTACCTTAGCGATCGGTCAATCTGGAGCTACAAATGCCGGATTTCTTGCTCTACAAATTTTGGCAATTAATGATCAGTCACTGGCAAAAAAAATTAAAAATTATAGAATTAAACAAACAGATTCAGTTTTAGAAAAGCCGGAAATATAATTTGGTAGATAAAGTATTAGGAATTATAGGAGGTGGACAACTTGGAAGGATGATTGCCTTAGCTGCTGCGCATCTAGGTGTAAAATCTCATATTTTTGATCCTGATCCGGATTCACCTGCCTTTGATGTTGCGTCTAAAGTATTTAATTATGAATTTGATAATATAGATGCTATCAAAACTTTTTCAAAAAGTTTAAATTCAGCTGTTTATGAATTTGAAAATATTCCTATGAACACTGCAAAAACAATTGAGTCGATATGTCCATTGAGACCGTCATCAAAAATTTTGGCTATATCCCAGGACAGGCTAACAGAAAAGAAATTTTTGGTGGATAATGCTAATGTTAAAACTGCTGAATTTAGAGAATGCAATAATTTTAAAGATTTAGTAAATGCTTTCAACGATTTTGATCAGTCTGCGATCCTAAAAACTCGCAGATTAGGTTATGATGGCAAAGGTCAGTTAAGAATTAATAAGGACAGTAATCTTGAAGAAATCTGGCAAAACTTAGATGGCGACAAGCTTATAGTTGAGCAATATATTCATTTTAAAAGAGAATTGAGTGTAATAATAGCAAGGTCTATTGATGGAGATAGCAAGATTTATGATTGTGTTGAGAATAAACATAAAAACCATATTTTAGATGAAACAATAGCTCCAGCACCTAATTTAGATAGCAAAGTAAGAGATTCATCAAAAGTAATTGTTACAAGCATTGCAGAGGCACTAAATCTTATAGGTCTTTTAGCTGTTGAGTTATTTGAGATGGATGATGGAGAGCTACTTGTTAATGAAATTGCACCTCGTCCTCATAATTCAGGTCATTGGACAATGGATGGATGTATTACCAGTCAGTTTGAACAATCTGTGAGGGCTTCTATGGGTTGGCCATTAGGCAGTACTCTCAGAAATCATGATATAGTTATGAAAAATTTAATAGGTAAAGAAGTAGATTTAGTCGATACTTTTATTAATGATTCTAGATATAAAATATATATTTATGGTAAAAAAGATATAAGAGAAGACAGAAAAATGGGACACATTAATAGAATCATCGAAAAAAATTCAAATATTTTTAAATTTATGTCTTAATAGTTCTTAAGTTTTTTATGAGATCTAGAATTTTTTCAGTAAATTGTAGACTAGAAATGCTTTCCTTTAGCTTACGGGAAGTTTTTCCAAATAATAGAACTTCATTAATTCGCCTATCTAAAAATAATTTAGTTTCCTGAAAATTTTTATCTCTATCTTTGGTCCAACATATAAAAGTAGTTAAGTAGACCCACGATAATAAAATACGTTTAGTATAATGATTAAAATCTGTGGACTGATCACCAGCTAGTTTCCAAATAATATCTGAGGTTTTCCACAGTCTATTCATAGATTTTAGTGGGTCGACAAAATCAGTTGAAAAAATGTGAATAACAGATTTTTTGTGTTTTTGAAATAATTCAAATCTACAGATTAATGAACTAGCTATTCTATCTCTTATTCGTAATTTATCTATATTATTATTGGATAAGATCTTAATCATATTTTTGTCTATTTCTCCGAAAAAATATTCTTTAATTTCGTCTAGTCCTTCCGGAAAAATTCTATCTATATCACTTCTTTGTAAGTCTTTTTTCTGACTAGCTACAATTAGTACTTTTTCATTAAATCCATAAATAGGTATTTCTGTGAGAATAATGTTAAGGATCTTTTTTCTCATTCTATTAAATTTTGATTTTTCACTTTCCATTTTCTAACTTTCAGTCGTATGCCTGGCTTCACTAACAAATTGCAGAGAGGTGATATCTTCCATTCGTTGAGGATAGAGGATGCCTATAAGATGATCAAATTCATGTTGTACTACTCTTGCGTGGAACCCTTCTGCAATGGTCTCAATTTTATTTCCATTTAAGTCAAAACCTGAATATTTGATTTTATTTGGTCTTTTTACTCTTCCACGTAATCCTGGAACAGATAAACATCCTTCCCAATCAGTATTAGTCTTTTTAGTTAAAATTTTTATTTTTGGATTAATTAATACCGTTAAAGGTATGTTATTAGCTATTTCTGAGTCCTCTACTCTTACTTCAAAAATTATTATTTGAAGCGAAACATGGACCTGTGGAGCGGCAATTCCTATTCCATTTCCACCTAAGTCTTCTAAAGTTTCAAGCATGTCTCTTACAACTAATTTTACATCTTTGCTAGAAGGGTCTTTAACTTTTTTTGCTTTTTTGCGAAGTATTGGGTGTCCCATTTTTGCAATTTTCAATATGGCCATACTATTATTTCTATCCACAAGGTTTAGTTTATATACCTAGTACTAGTATTGTATCAATTTAACAACACTATCGTAAAGTTTTTTGTTTACACTTCACATCTGATAAAACTTGTGTTATGTCCATCCTTACCTAGTAAGTAAACTCTGCTTTTTTTGATAAGAAAGAAATTTTTTTGGAAGTAATTGTAAGAGATAATAATGTGGACCAAGCACTCAAAGTGCTAAAAAAGAAGATGCAACGTGAGGGTATGTATAGGGAGATGAAAAAAGCAAGAGCATTTGAAAAACCTTCTGAAAAAAGAGCAAGAGAAAAGGCTGAGGCCATTAGGCGTTGGAGAAAACTTCAAAGGAAAAGAGAACTGACTGAAGAGTAGTTTCTAATTTAGCTGATTAATTAATTTTTTTCCTTCTAACAAATTTAATATATTTTTACTTATAATTTTAAAGCGTCTGTTTAACATTTGCTCAGTCCAAGCAGAAGTGTGAGGAGTAATAATTACATTATCCAATTTATGTATTGGAAATTTTGATGGCCAAATATTTTTAATTTTATTGGAATTAGGATAAGTATACCATACGTCTATAACAGCTTCACGTATGATATTCTTCTTTAGAGCAGTATATAAATCTTTTTCTTTAATTATATCTCCTCGAGCAATATTAATAATTACTGAACTTGACTTCATTTTTTTCATTATATCTAGAGTAATTAATTCTCGAGTCTTGTTAGTGAGAGGACAAGCAATTATTAGATAGTCAAAATCTTTAATAATACTTTTAAAATTATTTATTGAAGAGAGTTTAATTGCTGATAAACTATTTCCTTTGTATTTATTTGGATCGCGAACTATTGCTGTAATTTGCATCTCAAATACCTTTGCTCTCTTGATGATTTCTTTGCCAATACGCCCATAACCTATTACTCCTAATTGGCGACCTAAAAGTTCTCCTCTGAATATATGATCGGAGAAACTGTCGGACCAGTCTCCTGATTTAAACTTAATATTGGATTTACTTAATTTAATTTCAGATTCAAGCATAGCAAGTAGACAATACTCTGCAATTGGAGCTTCGTGTTCGTATACATTACAAAGTTTGCAATTTTTAGGAATAGCACCAAAATCTATATGATCATAACCAGCTGCAGGAATTTGAATAAGTTTTAATTTAGGAGCTGGAGGTGATTTTGTGTTCCAACTAATGGTGATTACAATATCTGCATCCAACAACTCTTTTTTAAGGTTAGATTTACTTTTACCGACGGTGACTATATTATAAGAATAAGATTTACTATTTTTTAAATGAATTTTTAAAAACTTTGCGTAGGTTGTATCTAAACTGCTTGGAACAACAATTTTTATGTTTTTAATCGTTTTATCCCTTCTTAGAAATATGTTAAATAATTGTGCAGTAATATACATTATAATATATTTTTATAA
>PTKJ01000064.1 GCA_002937675.1 Alphaproteobacteria bacterium MarineAlpha9_Bin1
TACAATGGAGAACAAAATGCTAAAGAAGCAGGCAAGATGAGAATAGAAGGAAAAGATTACGAAGTTATTGACGGAGATATAATCTTATTTAGATTCAATATATAACTTAAAAGGTAAAATTTATGGAAAATAGAATTACTATTAAATCTGCCGATGATACAGATCTTCCGGTTTACGTGTATGAGCCAAATGGAATAAGAAGTGGGTCATTAGTTTTAATCCAGGAAATTTTTGGAGTAAACGATCATATAAAATCTGTTGCAAAGAAATTTTCAGATGAGGGTTATATAGTCTGGGTACCAGAGCTATATCATAGATTAGGAGACAATATTCAGCTTGGCTATAAAGGAAATACTGTGGAAGAGGCTAAAAAACTTAAAGCACAGTGTGGTTGGGAGCTTCCTGTAATGGATATTATGTCTTGTGTTGGAAGCTTAAAGATAAGCCACTCTGTCTCATTAATAGGGTTTTGCTATGGTGGATCATTGGCCTGGAAAAGTGCCTGTGTAGGTTATGGGCTAAACTGTTCTATAAGCTTCTATGGATCTCAGATTACAGATTTTTTAAATTTAAACACTAGATGTCCTACCCTCGTTCATTTAGGAGAAAAAGATATGTCTATAAACGAAGAATCTCAAAAAGAAATAATTGATTACTCTAAAAGTAGTACCCAGCCTGTTAAAGTATATAAATATAAAAATGCTGATCATGGTTTTTTCTGCAATGAGAGGGAAAGTTATCACAAAAAATCTGCGGAGTTAGCTTTTAATAGGAGCATAAACTTTCTTAAAAAGTTTCAATAAATAGGAACGCAACATGATTAAAAATATATTTTTTTTCTTCTTTGTATTATTTTTTATTTCTTCTCGCTTTTATAACGTGAAGGCTGTAGAACCCCCCGAAGAATTAATCATAATAGATATACATGAAGGTGCAGGCAGAGTAGCAACAAATGGGAATGAGGTTGCAGTTCACTATGAAGGCTGGTTATATGACGCAACTATTAAGACCCATGATGAAAACACATATATAGAATTTAATCTAAATAATCTTTGTAATGCAAAGGGTAAATTTTTCGATTCCTCAATCAAAAGAGGTGTTCCATTTTCTTTTAAAATTGGAGAAGGAAGAGTAATTAAAGGCTGGGAAGAAGGACTTTTAGGTATGCGTGAGGATGGAAGGAGATGTCTTATCATACCCCCTCATTTAGCTTACGGACAAAGATCAGTAGGAGGAGGATTAATACCTGCAAATTCAACTTTAATTTTCGAAATTATTTTACTCGGAGTGCGATAAAAATATGGAACAAAAAAAGCCATTTTTAGGTATTATAGGTGGAAGCGGATTATATGATATTGAAGGATTAAAAAACCCAAAATGGAATAAAATTGCCTCAGCATTTGGATCACCTTCAAACAACATATTAACTGGAAAGATTAATAACATTGATATCGCTTTTCTTCCTAGACATGGCAAAAACCATACCTTAATGCCCACAAATATAAATTATAGAGCTAATATTGACTGTTTAAAAAAAATTGGAGTTACTGATATTATTTCATTTTCAGCAGTAGGCAGTTTAAAAGAAAATATTAAGCCTGGACAGTTCCTTTTGGTAGATCAATTTATCGATAGAACTTTTTCTCGAAATAAAACATTTTTTGACGAAGAAATAGTTGCTCACGTATCCATGGCAAAACCAGTCTCAACACAATTAGTCAACATTATCATTTCTTCCAATATTAATGGTTTGCAAATTCATAAAAAAGGAACCTATTTAGCAATGGAAGGACCTCATTTTTCTACTTTAGCAGAATCAGAATTATATCGTTCTTGGAATTGTGATGTGATAGGAATGACAAATATGCCGGAAGCTAAACTTGCTAGAGAGGCTGAAATAGCATATGCAACAGTTGCTATGGTAACTGACTATGATTGCTGGCACCCTGACCATGAAGACGTAACAGTGAAACAAATAATTAATGTATTGTCCAAAAATTCGAATAATGCAAAATTTCTTATTAAAAACATATTTAAGAAAATTGAAAATAAAACCTGGGATTGGACTGATCCAGCCTATTCAGCATTAGAAAACTCAATTATCACGCCACCAGAAGCCAGAAATGCTTCAACCGTAAAAAAGCTTCAAGCTATTGCTGGAAGAGTATTATAATATTTATATACTTCCGTCTTTAACAGGTTTCCATATTTTTTTATATGATAAAAATAGCAGTCCTGTCATAAAAATCAAAAATACTAAAACTTTGAAACCCATTTTTTTTCTATCAACCATCTCAGGATGGGAAGTCCAGGTTAAAAACGTTGTAATATCTATTACTTCTTGTTCCAAACTAGATATAGTTCCATCTAGATATTCTACATCATCTCCGTATAAAGGCTGAGGCATAGCTATTATATGACCCGGATAAAATTTATTATAATAACCATTT
The DNA here is from genome assembly GCA_002937675.1 of Alphaproteobacteria bacterium MarineAlpha9_Bin1. Taxonomy (GTDB): domain Bacteria; phylum Pseudomonadota; class Alphaproteobacteria; order TMED109; family TMED109; genus MarineAlpha9-Bin2. Next base: position 2,451 of record PTKJ01000064.1, read on the forward strand.
AAACTGTCAAAATTATCAGGAATATCTTTATATCCCATAAGCAATGAATAGACATACTTAGATCCGTAGTTTCGTGCCTTGACTATTAAAGATAAATCTGGAGGTGCTGCTCCATTATTCATGAACTTTGCCATATTTATATTTGCATAAGGATCTATAAAATTATCTGAAGAAACTGCAGGTCTCAAATACATTTCTCCTTCGCTGTTTGGCCCATCCTCTATTTCATATTCAGAGGCTATATTTTTTATCTCTTCTCTAGAATAACCTAGAGAGGTTAGATTTCTGTATGCAATAAATTTTAAGCCATGACATCCAGAACAAACTTCTCTGTAGATCTGAAGCCCTCTTCTGGCACTAGGCTTATCAAATGTTCCAAAAATTCCGTCAAAGGAAAATTTAATATCGTACAATTCGAACGATTTTCCTGCTGAAAAAGATAAACTAATATAAAGAAAGTAAATACTAAAAATATAAAACAAGAACCTAATAAAAAATTTACTAAACATTATTATCCACATTTTCACGTTTTTGTTTTAAAACAGTTCCAGCAATACTGCTAGGCAATTTTTTGGGTTTTTCTAGAAATCCAATTATAGGCATTAAAATTAAAATATGAGAAAAATAATAAATAGTTGCTATTCTTCCTATCAATATAAAATATCCTTCAGGAGGATTTCCTCCCACCCAAGTTAAAACCACAACATCTACAACTAATAACCAGTAAATTTTCTTATAAATAGGCCTAAAAGTAGCGGATTTTACTTTAGAAGTATCTAACCAAGGTAATAAGAAAAGAACAAAAATAGCACTTACCATTGCTACTACCCCACCAAGCTTATCTGGGATAGCTCTTAAAATTCCATAAAATGGTAAAAAATACCATTCAGGAACAATATGAGCTGGAGTTTTTAATGAATCTGCAGGAATATAATTATCTGGATGACCTAGATAATCTGGAGCATAAAAAACTACTAAGAAAAAAATCGTGAGAACAAAGCTAAGACCAAATAAATCTTTAATAGTATAATAAGGATGAAATGATATTGAATCTTGTGGTCCACCACTATCTATGCCAAGAGGGTTATTTGAACCATGCGTATGTAAAGCACTTATGTGCAAAATTACGAATCCTACTATTAGAAAAGGAAATAAGTAATGAAGTGCATAAAACCTTTTTAATAAAGCATCATCTACAGCAAAGCCCCCTAACAACCAATTAACAATACCATCTCCTATTACGGGAATTGCAGAAAATAAATTTGTAATTACAGTTGCTGCCCAAAAACTCATCTGTCCCCAGGGCAAAACATATCCCATAAATGCCGTTGCCATCATCAAAAGCAGAATTATTAAACCAAACCACCAAAGTAGTTCTCTAGGTGATTTATAGGAACCATAATATAAGCCTCTAAATATGTGGATATATACGACTATGAAGAAAAAAGAAGCTCCATTCATATGGGCATACCTTATCAGCCAACCATAATTTACATTCCTCATAATATGTTCAATACTTGCAAAAGCACCCTCAGCACTTGGGTTATAGTGCATAGCAAGAACTACACCTGTGATAATCTGTAAAACTAGAAAAAAACCAGCTAAAGAACCAAAATTCCACCAATAATTAAGATTCCTTGGAGTAGGATAGTCAACCAAAGAGTGCTTTATAGAACTAAAAATAGGTAGACGATAGTCTATCCAATCTATTAAACGAGAACCAATTTCTTTTTTAGTCATTATGTAAACCTTTTGTTTATTATCCTATTTTAATTTTAGAATCACCTATAAATTCGTATGGAGGAATCTCTAAATTAAATGGAGCAGGACCTTTCCTAATACGACCTGAAGTATCATAATGTGAGCCATGACAGGGACAAAACCATCCATCATAATCTCCCTGTTGACCAAGAGGAACACAACCTAGATGAGTACATACACCTACCATAACTAGATACCTTGGATCTATGACTCTCGTCTTATCTGATTCAGGATGTTTTAAATTCTTTATGTCTATATCTTGCGCTTCTTTAATTTCATCATCAGTCCTATATCTTATAAATAGTGGCTTCCCTCTCCACAAAACACTCATAGATTGTCCCTGTTTCAATAAAGATAAGTCTACTTCTATGGTTGAAAAAGATAAAATATCAGCCGAAGGATTCATTTGGTCTATTAAAGGCCATGCAGAAAAACAAGCTCCTGCAACTACAGTAACCCCTGATGAAATATGTATAAAGTCTCTTCTGGATGATTTTTTTAATTTATCTTTATTTGACATCAAAAACCTTTAGAATATTTTTCTGTGAGATAAAACATAACATAAGTGCTATTATTCATTTTGAAAAAGCAGTATAAAAAAAAATTAAAGTTATCTCTATTTACATATTAAACGAGTTTTGAACAAGCTTTTTTCAACATAAAAAAAAAAAATACAAATATGAAAAATACTTTTCCAAACAAAAGAATTAAAAATATAGAAAAATACTTTAAATCTCTAAGAGATGAAATTTGCTTATGTTTTGAGAATATTGAAGATAATATAAAGAATGTTTCAAATGCTGGATTAAAAGCAGGTAAATTTAAAAAAAGAGTTTGGAAACGTGGGGCAGACGAAGGATTTTCTTCTGGGGGTGGAGGTGTTGTGTCTATAATGAATGGGAGAGTATTCGAAAAAGTCGGAGTAAATATTTCTAGTGTCATGGGAACTTTTTCTGAAGAAATGAGGAATGAAATAACTGGTGCAAGCAACAATAATAAATTTTTTGCTACTGGAATTTCGTTGGTTGCTCATATGCATTCTCCTCATATACCTGCAGCCCACATGAATTTAAGATATATACATACGACCAAGGGCTGGTTCGGAGGTGGAATAGATTTAACACCAATGTATGGGAAACCAGATAAAATAAAAAAACAATTTCATAATGCTCTTAAGGAGATGTGTAATAAACATGATAGTAGATACTATGGCAAATTTAAAAAATGGTGTGATGAATATTTTTATTTACCTCACAGAAATGAAGCAAGAGGAATGGGGGGAATATTTTTTGACAATATGGAAGAAAATTGGGATCAAACTTTTAGATTTACCAAAGATGTAGGACAAACATTTCTAAATACTTTTCCAAACATAGTAATACAAGAAATTGATAAAAAATGGACTAAACGACAAAGAGAAAAACAATTAATCAAAAGAGGTCGTTACGTAGAGTTCAATTTACTTTATGATAAAGGTACGGCTTTTGGACTTAAAACAGGAGGAAATATAGATGCAATATTCATGTCACTTCCCCCTTCTGTTTCATGGCTTTAAAATATTTTTGTAGTTGTGCCATGCAATCTTCATGACTCGGAGTACAATCATTTTCCAACCACCATTGTCTAATAATTTTCAAAACTACTCCTATTTCATTCCCTTCTGTGAATCCTGCTTTTTTTGCATCTTCACCAGAACATGGGAAGCTGGGAGGTTTGTTTTCTAAAGAACAGCGAAGAACTTCATATTTATCAAAACTTAAAATTTTTAATATTAATTTTAGATCTTCTATTTCCTCTCTTCCGTAATCCAGCCATATGGTTTTTATATCTAAAGATGAAATTTTATTTTTATTTTTTATCCATTCTAGATTTCTTAGTAATATTTTTTTATCACTGCTAGAAAAATGAAATCTTTCTGATATTGAATCTATTATCTCTTTAGAAATATTTTCAACTTCATCATTAAAGAGAAACGATATAAAAACCATAAATTTGTTTTTCAATATATGTTTTTTAGAAATATATTTAAAAAAACTCTTTAAGAGTTGTGCTTTGAAGTATAAATTATAAATTTTCTGTTGGGTAAATAAGTATTTTAACAGATCATGTTTTTGCAAAACTTTAAATACGTATTCTGCATTTTTGTTTGATAAAATTTTTGATAATTCAGAAAAAACCCTTTCGCCAGAAAGTCGAGTAATATTTTTTGCTTTTAAAATACATAATTCTAAAGATTTATCGTCAATATTTTCTGAAAAACGTGATAAAAAACGAAAATACCTTAAAATTCTTAAATAATCCTCCTCAATTCTTTTTCTAGGATCTCCTATGAAACACAACTTATGATCTTCTAAATCCCTAAACCCCTTTCCTAGTGGATCATAAATAGTACCTTGTTCATCTGCATATAATGCATTAAGTGTAAAATCCCTTCTATTAGCATCTTCTGTCCAGTCTCCTCCAAATTTAACTGAAGCGTGTCTTCCATCAGTGAATATATCCTTTCTTAAACTAGTAATTTCGAAAGCACTATTATTAATAAAAACAGCTATTGTCCCATGTTCAATACTTATCGGTTTAACATTAAAACCTTTATCTTTTAAAATTTGAAAACATTTTTTAGGAAAATGTTTAGTGGCAAAATCTATATCTTTTACTGGATAATCAGAGAGCCAATCACGAACACATCCTCCAACTGCCATCACAGAATCTGCTCCACCCAAAGCGTCTATGATTGCGCGAGCAGAACCAGAGCCCCAAGGAGGAGTGGTATTTAAATTAACGGTTAACATATCCTGGTACTATACCCTCATTTGTATATCTAGGTGGAATATATTGTCCTCCAGGTTTCTCAGCAAATTGATTAAATCTCAAAAAAACCAAAACAAAACCAAATATTATTATGGCCAAAGCTATATAATAAAACCATGGAGGCGTAGCTAACTGATTTGACTTACTCTTGCTTTTTTTAAAAAACAACCAAATTAATAATAATAAAACTGTAATAATTATTATTGGTAAAAAACGAATTAAATATGCTAACATTTAATATTCCTGCAAAATTATTAAATATTTAAATCTTCTTTTATTATATCACAAAAATTTACTATAATCTTCGCGGTTGAACCCCAAATTCTTTTGTTTTCCCAATTATACTCATAAAAGGAATAAATATTACTTTTATATACTGATGAAACTATATTTCTATTTGTATAATTTGTGAGAAATTCTAAGGGAACTTCAAATACTTTACTAACTTCTCCTTTATCTATTTTAGGAATGAAATTATAGTCAATAGACGCAACAATAGGTGTAATTTGGAAACCGGTACTTGTAATACATTTATCCAGCTCACCTAGAATATTTATTTGATTCCACTTCATTCCAATCTCCTCAAGAGCCTCTCTTTTAGCACAATTTTCCATAGTTTTATCTGATACCTCATATTTTCCTCCTGGGAAACAAACCTGACCAGGGTGATCATTCATATAATCAGATCTTTCAGTTAAAATCACATAAATTTTATTATTCCTATCAATCAAAGGAAATAGAGTCGCAGCTGATATATATTTTCTATTTTTATCTTTTGTTTTCTTAAGTTTATCAGCTATTACATCCGAAATACGTTTATTATTTCTATTAGCAAGCAAACTTTTAACTATTGAGTAATATTTATGCATAGTAATCTCTTATATTTTAATTTTATCTTGTGTAGAAGATTTTCTATCTATGGGAAAGAATATTTTATTACTTACTATACCTTTTATCTCTTGATTTTCTCTGTGTTTTGTCTCAATTATCTCAACAAGCTGGTAGTAAACATTTCTTGAAACTCGAGCTAATATTCCTTTTTTAACCACAACATAAGGTATCAATTCTCCAGAATTTCTCACGTCCTTCATACAGAGAGGGTGGATCTCTCCTAATTCTATAATCTCA
>PTKJ01000065.1 GCA_002937675.1 Alphaproteobacteria bacterium MarineAlpha9_Bin1
AAGAAAAATTATTAAAATTTATACAATAATTATGTAAGGTTAGTATACCAAATTGTTTTATATTAAGGGTACGATGCAAAATAAAAAATATAATATTTTCAAATTCTGTTTTAATCATATTTTATATCCTATGATTATAATAATTGTACTAATTAATATTTCTTTGGCAGATGAAAATGACAAATTTAAAATTTGGGTAGATTCATTAAGAGTGGATGCACAAAAAGAAGGTATAAGTACAAAAACTTTAAATGAAGTTTTTAAATCAGTTAAAATAATAGACAAAGTAATTGAATTAGATAGAAAACAACCCGAAACAAAAATTACATTTCAAACATATTTAAATAAAATAATTTCAAATAAAAGAATAAAACTTGGTAAAAAAAAATATTTTTTACATAAGGAAGATTTAGATATAATATCTGAAAAATATAAAGTCCAATCAAGATTTATAATGGCAATATGGGGAATAGAAACAAACTATGGAAGTTATACTGGAAAATTTCCTTTAATCTCTTCGCTTGTTACTCTTGCGTTTGAAGGAAGACGAGCTAAGCTTTTTAGAAAACAATTGTTAGATGCACTAAAAATAATAGAAAACGATAATATAAAACTGCATGAGATGAAAGGTTCATGGGCAGGAGCAATGGGACAAAGTCAATTTATGCCATCATCATACATTCAATATGCACAAGACTTTGATAAAGATGGTATAAAAAATATTTGGGATAGTCATCCAGATATATTTGCCTCTATAGCCTATTATCTTCAATCATTTGGATGGGATTATTCAAAAACATGGGGAAGAGAAGTAATAGCTAATGAAAAAGTTTTAGAATTGATTAACTTAGATGATCTAAAAGATAAGCCTTTAAGTTATTGGGACCAAATAGGGTTCAAAAAAGCTAACGGGAAAAAACTGCCGAAAGTAAATATTTTAGCTACATTGTTATTACCGGATGGTCTGAATGGTAAAAAGTTTTTAGTTTATAATAATTTTAATGTAATAAAGAAATATAATGCTTCTAACTATTATTCATTGTCTGTAGGTTTATTAGCTGATGGAATCATAAATTGAATTTTTTTTTTAATTTTATAAAAATAACTTTTATTATTTTCCTCACTTCTTGCTCTGAAACACGATTAGCAACTCATATAACTAAGCAAGTTTTAAAAGATACAGGCGCTAGTGATACAAAGCTAAAATCTGACTCAGGCCAAAAACCAATTTATAAAGTAGGTGATCCATATTTTGTTAATGGAATTAAATATATACCCAAAGAAGATAATAGCTACTATGAAGTAGGAATTGCATCTTGGTATGGCCCCAATTTTCATGGAAAACTTACTGCAAATGGAGAAATCTTTAATCAGTACGATATAACCGCCGCACATAAAACATTGCCTTTGCCTAGTATAGTTAAAGTTATCAATTTGGAAAATAAAAGAGAAATTATATTAAGAATAAATGATAGAGGACCTTTCGTAGTAGATAGGATTATAGATTTATCCTTAAAATCTGCACAATTATTAGGTATAAAAAACAAAGGTACTGCTAAAGTAAGCGTAGAGCTTCTTGAATATGGAAAACACTTATTAGAAAAAAATAAAACATTCGACCATAAAGTAGAAAAATATAAGATATTCTATATCCAAGTGGGGGCATTTAGCAAACCTGGAAATGCTGACAAATTTGCAGAAAAATTAAGAACTGAAAAATTCGTTCAAAGTGATGTTAGTATTAAAACTATCTACAAAAATGAACAAATATTATATATAGTTAGAATAGGACCATTAGATAATGATGAGGAAGCATCGTACGTAAAAAGAACTCTGGAAAGGAATAATATTAACTCTCAAATAATTCAAGAACCTACAAGTTAATATAGACAGGAAATCACATGAAAAAGAAAACATACAAAATAAAATTAATTAATATTTTAATTAATTTTCTATTTCTAATTGTTATTACTGAGGAAATAAAAGCAGAAAGAATTATTAATACTTCTGCCAAGCAAGCACTTCTAATTGATTTTAATACAGATAGAATTTTACTCAATAATAATGCTGATATGTCAATGGCTCCCGCTTCTATGAGTAAACTAATGACTGTTTATCTTGCATTTGAAGCACTTGCACAAAGGAGGGTGAAGTTAAACACAAATTTTGTAGTAAGTGAAAAGGCCTGGCGTAGAAAAGATAAGAATGGAAACTCTTTACCACCTAGTGGTTCCAGTATGTTTTTAGAGCCTAACACAAGAGTAGAATTTGAAGATTTATTAAGAGGTATAATAGTACAATCAGGAAATGATGCTTGCATAGTAATAGCTGAAGGGCTTTCAGGATCCGAATCTTCTTTTGTAAAAGAAATGAATAAAAAATCAGAAGCTTTAGGATTGACTAATAGTAAATTTATGAATTCAACTGGCTGGCCAGAGAATAACCATTATATGTCATCGTTAGATTTAGCAACTTTGACAAAAAGGTTATATATAGATTTTCCCCAGTATATGTATTTTTTTTCAGAAAAAAAATTCGAATATAATGGTATTTCTCAACCTAATCGAAATTCTCTTTTATTTGCTGGAATTGGAGCAGATGGTTTAAAGACAGGTTATACAAAAAATAGTGGGTATGGAGTCGTTGCTTCTGCATTTCAGGATGGTAGAAGACTCATTCTAGTTCTTAACGGCTTGAAAAGCAAAAAAAATAGAGCTATGGAATCAGAAAATATTATGAATTGGGGTTTTATGGAATTCGAAAATATTGAACTCTTTAGCCAGCATGACGTAGTAGAAAGAGCACCTGTTTGGTTAGGAGATATTCCTTATGTTGATTTAATTGTAAGAGAAAAAGTATTATTAACAATAGCAAAAGGCCTCAAAGGGAAAGATTTGAAAGCCGTAATAAAATATTCTAGTCCAATAATAGCACCCATAAACATTGATAAAATAGTTGGGAAATTAATTATTAGGAATTCAAGAGGTAAAAAAATTAAAGAATATAATTTATACCCATTAGAAGAGGTTAAAAAGGCAGGACCAATAGGACGTTTGTTTAGCTCTTTATCTTATTTAATATGGGGCGAAAGTATTCTCAATGATAAATAAAGGAACATTTATAGTATTTGAGGGAGGAGAGGGAACGGGTAAGACTACTCAAGCTAAAATACTACAAGATCAACTAAATACAAACAATATCTTAACTATACTTACAAGAGAACCAGGTGGAACAAAAGAATCTGAAGAAATTAGAAAAATATTAATAAATGGGAAAATAAATAAATGGGATGGAATTTCTGAAACTCTTCTTCATTACGCAGCGAGGAGAGAACATATCAAAAAAAAAATAATACCAGAGCTCAAGAAAGGAACATGGATTATTTGCGATAGATTCTTTCATTCAACTGAAGCATATCAGGGTGCCGGGTACGGGGTTTCAGCTGATTTTTTAAATACCTTAAAAAAAGCTGTATGTGAGGACCTTGTTCCTGATATAACTTTTATATTTGACCAAAAAGTTGAAAAATCAATTCAAAGAATAAAAAATAGAAATGAAAACAATAGATATGAAAATTTTGATATAAATTTTCATAACAGAGTCAGAAAATACTTTAAAAATTTAAAAAATACCCCAAACAAAAATTGTATTTTAATAAATGCTGATGATACTATTAAAAATATTAGCGATAAAATACTTCTCTATATTCAACAAAATTTTATCCAGTCCTAATCTGAAATAGCTAGTTATGATTGAAGAATTTCATCCTAGAAAAACAAGATTATTAATTGGTCACGAGAAACAACTTAATATCGTCAAAAGTGCAATAAATAATAGTAAATTACATCATTCTTGGATATTTGAAGGACCTAATGGAGTGGGTAAGGCCACCTTTGCTTATTCAATAGCAAATATTTTACTTTCTTCTAGAAAAGACAATAATAAAATTCATAACCAAATATATAATAATGTACACCCGGATTTAAAAATTATAGAAGATGACTCTATTGTAAGTAAACAAGGTGCTACTAGTAATATTATTCCTGTTTCAAAAGTAAGAGAAATTGAAGATTTTTTTTCTAAAACAGCCTCATATGCAGGCTGGAGGGTCGCTATCATTGATAGTTTAGACAAACTCAATATTTATGGTTTAAACGCACTATTAAAAATTCTAGAAGAACCTCCTAAAAAAAGCCTCATACTTGCTATAGCCAACAGGAACAGTAATACCATACCTACCTTAAGATCTAGATGTAATATGCTAAGGTTTTCATTGTTAAAAAAAAGTGATTGCGAAAAAATTTTAACAAATTTAATTGCTGATTTAAACATTGAAATTATGAATAAATTGCTAATTCTATCAGAAGGGAGTCCAGGAAAAGCAATAAGTATATATGAAAATAAAGGAATTGAAATATATGAAAAAATTTCTGAATTGTTTTTAAACCTGCCAAATATAAGTATGACATCTATTGAAAATATCCATGAACTAATTATTTCAAAGTCAGGGAATGAAGCATTAAATATCCTGAGAGTATTATTTACAGTTTTTATTTCTAGGACTTACAGAAGACATTTTAATATAATAAATGATGACATTAATAAATATGAAAAAGATGCACAGCTTAATTGCATAGACAAAATGAGTATGAGTAATTTGTCTACCTTATGGGAAAATATATGTGATAACATAAATCAAACTATATTATTTAATTTAGATAAAAAACAAGCAGTTTTAGAAATGGTAAATGAACTTATAAAAATACTAAAATATAAAGAAAATTATGTTTTGAATATAAATGGCAAATAGATGCAAGATAAATCCTCATTTTATATAACTACTCCTATATACTACGTTAATGATATTCCTCATATTGGGCACGCATACACAACAGTGGTATGTGACACAATAGCTAGGTTTATGAGATGGAGAGGAAAAGAAGTTAGATTTTTAACAGGCACTGATGAACATGGTCAAAAAGTTGAAAAGTCTGCTATAGAGTCATCATTAGAACCTCAAATTTTTACTGATAAAGTATCTGAAAGATTCAAAAATCTTACAAATCAATTTAATATTACCAATGATGATTTTATTAGAACTACGGAAGAAAGGCACAAAAAGTCCGTTACTAGTTTGTGGAATACCTTGCTTAAAAATGGTAACATTTATTTAGATAAATATTCTGGATGGTACTCTGTAAGAGATGAAGCATTTTATAATATTGATGAATTATCAGAAAACAACAAAGGTGAAAAAATAGCACCTAATGGATCTATCTTAGAATGGATTGAAGAACCTTCATTTTTTTTTAAATTATCCTCCTGGCAAGAAAAACTACTTAAATTTTATAAAAATAATCCCAATTTTGTTTCTCCTAAAAGTCGATACAACGAAGTTTTAAGTTTTGTTTCAAATGGCTTAGAAGACTTATCTATTTCTAGAACATCATTTAAATGGGGGATATCTGTGCCACACGAAAATAATCATGTTATATATGTGTGGCTCGATGCCCTAACTAATTATATATCAGCTCTAGAATATCCAGATAACAAATCTCAACTATGGAAAAAATTTTGGCCCGCAGATATTCATGTTGTTGGAAAAGACATTTTAAGATTCCACGCGGTATATTGGCCAGCTTTTTTAATGGCAGCTCAAATTGAACCACCAAAAAAAATATTTGCACATGGTTGGTGGACTGTAGATGGAGAAAAGATGTCAAAATCTACAGGCAATGTTGTAGATCCATTTAAAATAATTAGTGAATATGGATTAGATCAATTTAAATACTTTTTATTAAGAGAAATGAGATTCGGTAAGGACGGTGATTTTTCAGAAAAATCCTTAGTATCTAGAATTAATGCAGACTTATCTAATGACCTTGGAAATCTAGTTCAAAGAGTATTAATATTTGTTTATAAAAATTGTGAGGGATCAATTCCCAAACCTGATAAATTTTTAAAGGTTGATAATTTATTATTAACTGAAATGAACCAAACAAAGGACAAAGTTATAAAACTTATGGATGAATATTTGTTAACTGACTCACTAGAAGAAATATGGAAAATAATTAAAAAATGTAACTCATATACTGATAATCAAGCACCCTGGGTATTAAAAAAAGAAAATACAAGTAGAATGAATACAGTTTTATACGTTTTATTAACTCTCATAAAAAAAATTAGCTTTTTAACTCAAAGTTTTATTCCAGATGGTTCTCATAAAGTTTTGAATCAATTATCTATACCTCTAGAAGAAAGAAGTCATGAATACTATGATAAGAAACTGGAATACAACACTTCTATTCCTGAACCAGAAGCAATATTTCCCAGAATAGATAAAAAGATCTAGGTAAAAAATGAAAGTAATAGATAGCCATTGTCACTTGGACTTCAAAGAATTTGAGGAAGACTTTAAAGAAGTTTTGGAGAGAGCTAAAAATAATAATGTAATAGGGATGCAAACAATATGTACTAAAATATCTGAATTTAACAAAATTATTTCAATTGCAGATAAAGAAAAAAATATATGGTGTTCTATAGGTATTCATCCTCATAATACGGAAAAAGAAAAAATATCTTTAGAGCAAATATATAATTTATCTAAACATCATAAAGTTATAGGAATAGGAGAAACTGGGTTAGACTATTATTATAAAAATAGTAATATCTCTTGCCAAAAGGAATCCTTTTTGGATCATATAAAGATCAGTAAAGAAACAGGATTACCACTTATTATACATGACAGAGAAGCAGACGAGGATATTATTAAATTACTAGAAAATGAAAATAAAAATAACGATATTAAAGGCGTAATTCATTGTTTTACATCAAGTAAAAATATGGCAGAAAAAGCCTTAAAAATGGGTCTGTATATATCGTTTTCAGGTATTATTACATTTAAAAATGCAGAAAATATTAGAGAATGTTGTAAAATGGTACCTAAAGATAAAATATTAATAGAAACTGATGCACCGTTTTTAGCACCTGTTCCAAACAGAGGAAGGAGGAATGAGCCTTCTTATATACTAGAAACTTTAAAAACGGTAGCAGAACTAAAAGGAGAGAATATTAAGAAAATGGCTAAAATAACTACGAATAACTTTTTAAAATTATTTTCTAAGGCTACTTTGAAAACATGACTAATAAAAATAATATTAAAGTTACAATGCTTGGATGTGGATCTTCAGGAGGAGTTCCGCTTATAGGAAATATATGGGGGCCTTGCGATCCTAATAATCCAAAAAATTACAGAACTAGAGTTTCTATATTAATCAATGTAAATAATGATTATAATATACTGGTAGACACTAGTCCGGACCTTAGAACACAAATGTTATGCTGTAATATTACTAACATAGATGGTGTTCTTTATACTCATGCTCATGCAGACCATGTACACGGAATTGATGATTTAAGAGCGTTTTGCTGGAGAAGAGAAACTCCACTTCCTATATACGGAGATAAAAACACTATTGATCAGATCACTAATAGGTTTAATTACGCTTTTAATACAGATGGTAGACCTGCATTACCTACTTTAGAAGCAAATATTATACAAATAGGTGATAACGTTATACTTGATAAGGTTTCTTTTAAAGCTTTTAATCAAATACACGGTAGAGATAATACTTTAGGATACAGATTTAGTAACTTTGCGTATTCAACTGATCTGAATAAGTTACCAGTGGAAAGCAAAAAACAACTTAAAAATTTAGATGTTTGGATAGTAGATTGTGTAAGATACGAACCACATTACAGTCATTCTCACTTAGCTTTAACTCTAGAATGGATTGAGGAACTTAAACCCAAAATGAGCATTTTAACCCATATGGGTCA
>PTKJ01000066.1 GCA_002937675.1 Alphaproteobacteria bacterium MarineAlpha9_Bin1
ATTTCCTAAATATTAAGTTACAGGAGTTTGAAGCAATTCTTCTAGAATATTAAAAAAACAAAAGCAACAGAAATTTTTATCTATTTACAAATATAGTTGGGAGAAAAATATTGATAGTAGAAATGCGAACATATACTTTGCGTCCAGGGACACATCCTGAATATCTAAAGGTTTATGAAGCCATGGGCATGGAAGCCCAGAAAGAAATATTGGGACATATGGTTGGGTATTACTCGACTGAGATAGGTCCACTGAATCAAATTATTCACATGTGGGCATATGATAGCCTAGATGAAAGAAGTGAAAGAAGAGCAAAGCTGATGAAAGATCCTAGGTGGCAAAAAATGTTGCCTGAGTTAAGAAAATATATAAAATCTCAAGAGACAAAGATATTGGTCCCTGCTCCATTTGTTAAAATACCAAAAATAGATTAAATACTGGTAATAATTTCTCTATTTCTTTCGTTGTCTAAAATTTCAAAGCCTATGTTTCTATTATTGGCAATTACAGTAGATTCTTTTTTGTCCATAATTAAAAAAGCAGTAGATAGAGCATCCGCTTCTGTAGCTGTCTTTGCAACTACAGTAGTTTGCAAATGTTTACTCGGGCTCATTCCACTTTTAGGATCAAATATATGATTGTATTTTCCTGAATTTTCAAAAATGGTTCCTAAACCTGCTGATGTAGCAACAGAAGCATTTTTGAATTCAAGAGAGCCTATAGTTGATGTATGTTCAGGATTAGAGATTAATAAACGCCATGATCTTCCATCAGGGTGCTCTCCTATTCCCCTATATTCCCCTATTTGAATTAATGTGTTGTCTATACCAGATTCAATTAAAAATTCTGCTATTTTATCAGTTATATAACCTTGAGCAATACCATTCAACGTAGAAGACATTCCTTTAACCAAGTATTTTATTTTGTTTTCTCGTATATCAATATTATCACTATTCACTAGTTTTAGAGCTTGAGAAATCTTTTCCTTACTTGGTGGAATATTAGATTTATTAAAACTATCCTTATAAAGGTTCCATATAGGTTGAACTGTTATGTCAAAAGCACCGTTAGTAATTTTCGAATACTTTTTTGATAAAGACATAAGATTTATAATTTCAGGATCAGGAGATTTTAATGTGCCTTTCCTGTTAAGCTGAGATAATTGAGAGTTTTTGTTGTAAAGGGAAAATAGATTTTCTAAAAAAAATAATTTTTTTATACTTTTTTCAAGGATTTTTTCTGCAAAATTCTTTTCTGGATGATATATAGTTATTTCAGAAGAAGCTCCAAGAGATATACCTTGCCAATATACTTTATGAATTTTTTGTTTCGTAATATTAATTAGCGTTCCTGCAGCAACGCTCCCTATTGCTGCAACTCCAATAATCCTAATCATTCTTCTTCTATTTAATTTTTTGTATAAAAATTTCATATTTAATATCGCTCAAAAGTTAATTCATAATAATTTTTTTAAGAATTTATAGCTAGTTTTTTTTCAATTTTAGAACCTTTTATTGTTTCTCTAATGAATATCCTTAACATAGGAGGCACTATTACTAAGGTAAGTATGGCTGATAGACTCAATCCCCCTATTACAACTGACCCAAGACCTCTATAAAGTTCAGAGCCTGCTCCAGGAAAAATTACCAAAGGAAGCATACCAAAGATACTAGTTAATGTGGACATAAAAATTGGTCTAATTCTATTTCTAGTAGCTTCAACTATTGCTTCTGTAGCAGTCTTTTTTCCATCCTTCATATGTTGTAAAGATTGATACACAAGTAGGATCGCATTATTCACTACTATGCCTATAAGTATAACGAAGCCCAGCATAGTAAGCATATCCAAAGGCTGAAGTGTATTAAGGTTTAATATGTATAATCCCAATACTCCTCCTGCAGCGGCTGGAGGAACGGAAAGCATTATAACTAGAGGATACATAAAGTTTTCAAACAATATAGCCATCAGAAGGTAGACCATACAAACAGCCACTATAAGATTAATTACCATAGCATTCCAAGTACGAGTCAATTCATCTGCTGTTCCAGAAAGATTCATACTGACCCCTGCAGGTAATCCTTGGTTTTCAAGTGGTTTCATAACATCGTTTCTAATCATATCTATTGCAGCTTCTAAGGGAATTTTTTCGATAGGTTTAATTTGAAGAGTGATAGTCCTGCTTCTTTCTATGTGTCTAATTTCTGTTGGACCGGATGTTATAATTACGTCTGCCAATGAAGAAACTGGCAGAATATCTCCATTGGGTGTAACAACAGGTAAGTTCCCCACTCCTTGAGTCTGAGTGACTTCGTTGTCTCTTCCTTGAAGAGTCAAATCCATCCTTTTTGAACCGACTGTGATTTCTGTGACTCTCAATCCTGAATTAAAAGCATCTACACTAAGTGCAAGTGAAAGGGCAGAAACGTCATTATCTGCAAGTTTGATTCGGTTAGGTATTATCTGTATTTCTGGAGCACCTAGTACTAAGCCGGGAATAGGTCTCATTTGATTACCCTCAGCTCTAGGAAAAATTTTGCCTACTAATACTGCAGCTTGTTGAGCTACAGATACCACTTTTTCTAGATCAGGCCCCGTAATATCCAAGTCTATTGATCGTCCTCCTCCAAAACCTCTTTGAAAAAGGCTGGGTTGTGTAAAAAATCCAAAGGTTCCAGGTTCTCCAAATAAAGAACGAGTTAAAACTGGAATTAATTCTCTTACTCTAGTGTCCTGAATGGCACTAGCTCCAAAAAGCGTTCTACCACCGGCACCAGCAACAAAAAAGTAGTTTTTAATTTTTGGAGGTTGACCTGCTATTGGTTCTGGTCCTGTTTCGCTAGCCCAAAGATGTTTAACTCTATCCTCAACTCGTTCTGCAATTTCTGTTAATGTTTCTAAATTATATCCTGGGGGAGGAAGCATTATACCAAAAATTAAATTTCTATTTCCTTCAGGTAAATATTCTAATTTAGGTAACATAGAATAGGATAAACTTAATGTGCCGAATGCTACAACAGCAGCAACTAAAAAAGATGCTATTCTAGATCTGGTAATGATTTTTACATAACCTACGGTCATATTTACGAATGCTCGAGCAATATTATCTATAATAAATAGCCTGGTTCTTTTTGATTTTACTCCACTTAAAAGCCATTTGGCGAGTGCCGGTAGAACAGTAATAGAAACCAATAGACTCATAGTAACTGCTACAGAGATTGCGACCGCAATATCTCTAAAAAGCTGACCTGCTTCTAATTGCATTAGAAGTATAGGTACGAATACCAGGACAGTAGTAAAAGCAGAGACCATAACAGCAGCCCATACCTGTCTGGCACCTAAATAGGCTGCTTCTGTTGCTTTTTTACCATTTTCTCTGTGTCGATATATATTCTCTAAAACAACTATTGCCGCATCCACTACCATTCCAACTGCAAAAGCTATTCCAGCTAATGATATTACGTTTATAGACCTCCCAAGTGCTGCCATAGCTACAAAAGCTGCTACAACAGAAATAGGAATAGATAATCCTATTATGACAGTTGCTCTCCAAGAACGAAGAAATAGCAGTAAAATAAGTACTGCGAGAGAACCTCCAATCCAAATGTTTTGCTTTACTAATTCTATAGCGGAATCAATATATATAGTCTCATCATAAACTTGTTCTATTTTCAGACCTAGACCAGGCAAGATCTCTTCATTAAGTTCTTTAATGGCTTCTCTTATCCCAGCCATAATTTCAATAACATTTGCGCCAGACTGCCGAACTGCATTGATTGCTATGGAAGAGTCTCCTAAAAATCTTATAATTGCAGTGGGCTTTTTATGTGTAAAACTTACCTCACCAATATCTGCAACTGTTACTCTTCCAAATCTATTGTTTTCTTTATTCTCGCTGATAAGGACAACATTTTTAACTTGATCTGGATTTTGGAATTCACCCTCTGCTCTTACTAAATAACGCCTTTTTCCCTCTTCTACATATCCAGCAGAGATTGAGGCATTTGCCCTTTGAAGAGCAAGTACAATTTGTGGAACAGTAAGACCATAAATGGCCATTCGTTCAGGATCTATAGTGACCCTCAATTCTTTACTACTACTTCCATAAGCTGTTGTACGAGCAACTCCAGGTACTCTTTCTATGCGGTCTTGAATAATATCTTCAACTATGTCCCCATACGCAGCAATATCCCTCTCATTTCCTTCTGTTTTTGTTAGTATAAACCAAGCAATGGCATTATCATCTAGTCCAGCTGTATCAAGCCATGGTTCCCCAGCCTCTTCCGGATAGCCTTCAATTTGATTAAGGCGGTTGGAAACAAGTAAAAGTGCTCTGTCCATATTCGTAGTAGTATCAAATTCTATAGTTACTTCTGATCTCCCTTCTTGAGCCTTTGCCGTTAATTTTTTTGCTCCTTCAATTCCTCTAAGAACCTCTTCTTGTCTATTTACTATTTCTCTTTCAATTTCATATGGAGAAGCTCCATACCACCAAGTTGAAACCGTTATTACTGGTTTATTAACATCAGGAGCAAGTTGAATAGGAATTCTTTCTAAAGCTATAAAACCTAATACAATAGTCATAAAAATAGCTGCCACTACTGCGGTGGGCTTTTCTATTGAAATTTTTATTAGATTCATTCTTTGCTTCCATCATCTTTATTATTTAATGAGCTAATTTTCTGTCCTGGCCTTAATCTTTCATTCCCTTTTATTACTACTTCATCTCCCTTAGCTAGACCTTTTTTAATAACAAACCTATCGCCTATACCATCTCCAAGCTCCACGGGTTTTATTTGAGCTACTCCGTCTTTCAATATATATACAAGTGATAATCCTTCTCTTTTAAGTATGGCATCTTTATGAACCGTAGCCGCTACAACTCCTGGTCCTATAGGAATTGCAACAGTTATACTTTCTCCCACATTTATAGATCTGCTAATAGAACTTGCTTCAAAGCTAAGTCTTACTTGTAAGGTTCTAGTTGAAGAGTTTTCTCTAACTCCAATAGATCTTATGGTTGCAGGAAATTTTATGTTATCTGAGGTCTCAGCTATAATTTCCTCGTATGGATTAAGTACTCTTGCTCTGTTTGCAGGGACGTCTACTTCAATTTCAAACATGGTGTCACTGACAAGACTGAAAAGAGTAAATCCTAATCCAACTGCTTCGCCTAATTCTATGTTTCTACTTTCAATTATACCATCAAAAGAGGCCTTAACTTCAGCACGTTCTAAATTTTGCATAGCCACCTTTTCGTCCTGTAAAGCAGAATTTAGATTAGCCTTTGCAATTTTTTCATTTGCTAATAAAGCAATTATTTTATTTCTCATATCTTCATATTTTGCCTTATAATTTAATAATTTTTCATTTTGTAAGGCTATATTTAGATTAGCTTTTGCTATTGCTTCATTAGCTTCTAGAGCTACCATTTTGCTTTTTAAATCTTCAACCTTAGAAACATTAAAGGCAGGTGATGATTTTAAACTTTCAAGTCGTGTAAGTTCTAATCTGTTTAAATTTGTTGTGGCCCGAGCATTATCTAGAGCAGCCTTAGCAGCTTCAATCTCGAAGTATGGTGAATCCTTAAGTTCTTCTAAACGACTCAGTTCTAATTTAGTAATATTTGTCAACGCTTGAGCATTGTTCAACTTGGCTTTAGCCGCTTCTACCCCTGCGGAAGATTTTTTTGCTAACCATTTATATAAATTTAAATCTATAACAGCTAAAACTTGTTTCTTCTTTACTTTATCACCTACTTCGACAAATATTTTATCTATTTTTCCCTGTACTGTCGCAGGAACTTTTGCTTCCCTCAATGATATTAATCTTCCTAGAACTGGTATCGATTGATTAAGTGGTTGTAATACTACAAAATCTGTTTCTACAGGGGTCGCACTTTGTGAATAAGATTGGTTAGAAAAAAGTAAAAAACAAAATAAAAGCAATATAATACTTTTGATAAAAAAATTATTTACTTTAGACATAATTTTTCCTGATTAATTAATTAAATATTCAAACAAATTCGTATCATAACTTAAGGTCAATAAGCAATTGTAATCGGATCAATAGATTTCCAGAGCAACCAAGTTGCAGCTGAGCGATAGGGTTTCCAAGCAGAAGATATATTTGTTATTTCGGTATCAGATGGGTCTTTTTTATTAAAATAATTTATGCTTATTGCTTTTCTAAGGCCTAGGTCTCCTAAAGGAAATATGTCCTGCCTGAGTAAACAGAACATTAAAAACATTTCAGCACTCCAAGGACCTATGCCCCTAAGTTTACAAAGTTCTTCAACTACTTCTTTATCATTTAAATCTTGAAGTTCTTTTAAGGCATTGGATGTGTTTAAAAAATAATTAGCTATTCCTACTAAGTATTCCGCTTTTCTTTCTGAGGTTCCGCATTTTTTAAGATTTTTAACGCCATAATTAATAGTATTCTGGGGACTTAAATTTTTTACATTTTTATTTATACTATTCCACACACTAGCTGCTGCTTTGACAGAAATTTGTTGTCCTATAATTGTTCTAGAAAGCGATAAAAATGGATCTCCTCTGTATTTTAAATATTCTCCTGGATAGAGTTTGATAATATTTTTCATAGTATTATCACAGTTGTTAAGATGCGTGATAGCTTTATTCCACCAGATTGGCTGATCTTTTATTCGTTTCATTTGATAAATTTCATTTAAATTAAGTTTTCATAAAATGGTATTAGTGTACAAATAAATTATACCATGATAAATATTTCTCTATTGAAATATAGTCCTTAAATAAAATTATTCGTACATAAAAATTCTACTTTTTTTAGGATTAATCAGGGAGGCGAGAATGTTATCCGCAGAAGCTTACGGTAAAATTATAGTAAAAAGAAAATGGATAACGCTTCTCCTTGGAATATTATTTACTATTTTATGGGTGATGGGATTGTCTGGCCTAAGTATAAATCCAGATAATAGAATATTCTTTTCTAAAGACAACCCTCAATTGGTAGCTTTAGAAACATTAGAACGAACTTATTCTAGAGATGATAATGTCTATATGGTTTTGGCTCCAAAAAGTGGAGATATTTTTAGTCCTCATTCTCTCGAAGCTACAAGAGAATTAACAGAAAGACTTTGGAAAACTCCTTTTTCGAGCAGAGTTGATTCTATAACTAATTTTCAATGGATTAGAGCAGATGGTGATGATGTAACTATTAGTGATCTAGTAGAAAAAGGTAATATTTCTTCTTCCATAGCAGAAAATGCAAGAAAGATAGCGTTAAACGAGCCGCTCATTAAAAATTTACTCGTAAATTCTGAGTCCTCTGTAGCCGGAATTAACGTAAATATTATTATGCCAGAAGATCCTATTGCAAGTGGTGGCGCAACAATAGAAATTATGAAATTTATTAGATATGAACAAAAAAGATTTGCTGAAAAATGGCCAGATATAGATTTATATGTCTCAGGAGGAGTGCCTTTAACTCTTGCATTCACTGAGGTGTCAATGAAAGACATTAGCACTTTACTTCCTATTACCTTATTGGTTATTTTTATTATTGCAGGGGTGGCGCTCAGATCTATAACTGCCGCCTTTTTAACAGCTTTCATTGCAATAATATCTGCA